>WGAP01000107.1 GCA_015494775.1 Flavobacteriales bacterium
ATGTTACGGGCTACGGCCGCCCCTGGCTTTACCTGACAGGCCTGTTGGTGGTGGCCGCCTTCCTTTTGATGTATTATGCCCACAAAATCCGTAGCCGCGGTCAATACGGCATCACCACCATCCTGGTCGGCTTGCTCACCTACGGCTTGGCGCCGCTTATCGACACGCAACCGCTATGGTTGGGCATAGCCGTGGTGGTGATTATTTTGATCCTCGTGGAACTCAAAGGATATTTCCGCCGGCTTACGGTCCGGTTTGATGAGGATGAGTTTATCACCCTGGCCAAATTTCTGCTCATTTCGGGCGTCATATTGCCATTGCTGCCCGATAGGCCCTTGGCACCGCAAATTCCCGTTTCGCCTTTCCGTATTTGGGCGGCCGTAACGGTGATTTCGGGCATTTCCTATGCCGGTTATCTTATCCGTAAATTCATTTTTCCGCGCCAAGGCCCTTTGGTTACCGGCCTGCTTGGCGGACTGTACAGCAGCACGGCCACCGGCATCGTGTTGGCCAAACGCAGTCGCGATACCGCCGCTCCTTACCCCTATGCTTCGGCCATCGTTTTGGCCACGGGGATGATGTTTGTCCGCATCTGGGTATTGGCCTGGATTTTTAATCCGCCGGCCGGACGGGCCTTGGCCCTGCCTATGTTGGGTTTTGCCGCCACGGCCGCCCTGTCGGCCTGGGCCTTGGACCGTTACGGACGACTGCGCCGCAAAGATGCCGAAAAAATAAGCGGTTCGCCCGTGCGAAATCCTTTGGAATTCCGTACAGCCCTGATATTCGCTCTGCTTTTTGTGGTGTTCAGCTTGCTCACCGAATATGTGGTTTCGCATTTCGGTCACCAAGGGCTGCATTTGCTCTCGTTTGTGGTGGGCGTTACCGATATCGACCCGTTCCTGCTGAGTTTGTTCACCGGCAAATACGCCATCGGCCTGACGGCCCTTACCGGCGCCACGGTTTTGGCCACATTGAGCAACAATTTGATGAAGGCGGGTTATGCCCTGTGGTTCGGCTCGCGTACGTTGCGCAAACCCGTATTGGCCGGCTTTACGCCGGTGATTATCGTGCAAATCCTTTGGATGCTTTTCAACGCTTAAAATCCATTGACTATGAAAAAATTAACGGGATTGCTGGCAATGATGATATTTTCCACCGGCTTCCAAAAACAAACATTTACACTGCAAAGCGACGATGTCCGCGACCGCTTTACGCGTCCTTTTGTCTATGACAAATACCGCTGCGGCGGACGTAACCTTTCGCCCGAACTCCATTGGTCGGGCGCACCCGCAGGCACCGCGAGTTTTGCCGTTAGCATCTTCGACCCCGATGCCCCCACGGGCAAAGGTTGGTGGCATTGGTTGGTGTTCGATATTCCGGCGAATGTCCACCGTTTGCCCCGCGGCGCAGGCGATGCATCGGGCCGGGCGCTGCCTCCAGGCGCCATCCAATGGCAAAACGATTACGGCGAAACCGGCTACGGCGGTCCCTGTCCGCCCCGTGGCGACCCGCCGCATCGATACATCGTCACGGTGTATGCCTTGGATACGGCCCGTTTGAATGTTCCCCCGGATACACCGCCCGAAATGCTGGCGGTTTACCTGAACCGGCACACCTTGGCCAAGGCATCGTTTACGGCTTATTACGGGCGGGGATAGCCGGTTGCCGGTCTAGGATTTGGCTTGACTACCCTTCGCCCCGGGCTTCTGCTTGCCCATTTCCATCGCTTTTCCGGCCGATACCAACGAAGCCACCATATCGTTGAGCATATTGCTGGCAGCATTGGGATTGTTGGGCAGTAAAATCAAGTTGGAACGCGTATCCTGACCGATGGCCTGCAAGGTGTCGTAGTGTTGCGTAATCACGATAAGCGCCGATGCTTCCTGCGGATTGATACCCGCACGGTTGAGCACATCCACCGATTCTTCGAGCCCTTTGGCAATTTCGCGACGTTGGTCGGCGATACCCTTACCTTGGAGCCGCTTGCTTTCGGCTTCGGCCTTGGCCCGTTCCACAATCAGGATGCGTTGGGCATCACCTTCGTATTGGGCCGCCACTTTTTGACGTTCGGCCGCGTTGATGCGGTTCATGGCCGCCTTGACCTGCGCATCGGGGTCGATGTCGGTTACCAAAGTCTTGATGATGTCGTAACCGTAGTCGATCATGGCATCATTGAGTTCCGATTTGATGGCAATGGCGATGTCGTCCTTGCGTTCAAATACATCGTCGAGGCGCATTTTGGGCACTTCGGCGCGTACCACATCGAAAATATACGAGGTAATTTGTCCGGCCGGATCTTGGAGTTTGTAGTAAGCATCCTTCACGCGGTCGGGCGGAATTTGGTATTGGGTGGACACTTTCAGGTGGACGAACACATCGTCTTTGGTTTTGGTTTCCACAATTACGTCCAGTTGTTGGATACGCAGGTTAACGGGTTTGGATTTGGTGTCCATTACCGGCACTTTGAAATGCAATCCGGCAAAGCGGATGGAATGAAACTTACCCCAACGTTCCACCACCACGGCGGTTTGTTGTTTGACAATAAAAAACGAGCCCGCAATCAGGGCAATGACCACAAGCAACAGAACAGGTAAAAATACGCTCATAACAATTTTGGCTTTGTAACAAATTTAATGAATTTTTTCGTTTTTTTTCGGGCGCCCGTTCACCATTTCCCGATGGTGTCAAATGTTCACATCTATCTTTTCAACGCTGTCCACCGGGCAATCAGTTTTCGGGATTAAGGATAATGGGCAGTCCGTCCTTACCGCTGCCGATTACAATCACCTTGGCATTGGGCGATTCGGCCAGTTTGAGCGTGGCTTCGATACCCTTCCAACGTAAAAGTTTGTCCGAAATACCTTCGGTAACAATATGTTGGAAGTCGCGGATTCCCTGGGCTTCGATGCGTTTGCGTTCGGCTTCCTTCTTTTCCTTTTGCAACTTGAATTCATATTCCAAGGCCTCCTGCTGCTGTTTGAGCTTGCGCTCGATGGCCGTTTTGATGGTGGTGGGCAAGGTTACATCACGCACGAGGATTTTGTTGAGCTGAACGTATTGATTGGCCAAAATTTTGCGGGTTTCGTCATAAATTTCCTGCTGGATGGCTTCGCGTTTGGTCGAATAAATTTGCTCGGGTGTGTAACGACCCACCACCGAACGCGTTGCCGAACGCACGGCCGGTTTGAGCACATCGTCCACATAAGAGCGGCCGCGGAATTTGTGCAATTTGGCCAAATCTTTTACCACGGGCTGGAACCAAATGGATGCATCCAACTTGATGTCCAATCCGTCCTGCGAAAGCACTTTCATGGTTTCGAACAGCTGTTGCTGACGGATGTTATACACATAAACCGTATTCCACGGCGCTACAATATGCACGCCTTCCGACAGCGGCGGATGAACCGTATCCACCCCCATTCCCAAAGGGCGGAAAATCACGCCCGCTTCGCCGGGGCCAATGGTTACAACCGAATTCAAAAGGGCAATCAAGGCCACAATGACGCCGATTACCCCAATAACCAAATTTTTTGACTTGACTTGCTTGGGAATATTGATTTGGTATTCTTCCATATTCCAAATTTTTAAAAATCAGAAAAACAACAAGTTAATATCGCGATAATCAAAATCGAACCAGTCCGAAACACTCGAATGGGTTATCATTCCCTTGTAGGTATAAATGCCCGACCGTATCACCGGCTCATAGGCGGCCGCTTTGTCCAGCGCGCCGTATTCGGCCAGTTTTTTCAGGTAAGGCACCAGCACGTTGCTAAAACCGATGGATGCCGAGCGGGAATATTTGGAAGGAATATTGGGCACCCCGTAGTGAATGACCTCGTGCTTGATGACCACTGGGTCGGAATGATTGGTCAGTTCCGAAGTCTCGGACACCCCGCCCCGGTCGATGCTTACATCGATGATGACCGAGCCCGGTTTCATATCCTGCACCATAGGTTCGGTGATGACCAATGGCGTCCGGATGTGTCCGCGCAAAGCCCCGATGACCACGTCGGCCTGACGCAAAGCACGGGCGATATTGACCGGCTGCAAAGTAGAAGTGTAAACTATACGTCCCACATTGGTCTGCAAGCGGCGTAACTTGGAAATGGAATTATCGAACACCTTGACCGAGGCGCCCAATCCCAAGGCCGTGCGGGCGGCGAATTCCCCCACGGTGCCTGCTCCCAAAATCACCACTTCCACCGGCGGCACGCCGCTGATATTGCCCAAAAGTTGGTTCCGGCTTATGCCCGGCTTGCTCAAAAGCTCCGCGGCAATAAGAATGGCGGCCGTGCCGGCAATTTCGCTCTGCGGACGCACAATGGGATACATACCGTGCTCGTCGCGAATAAATTCAAAGGCGATACCCGTAATATGTTTCGCTGCCAATTTCTCGAAAAAACTCCGCTCTTGGATATTGGGCTGCAAGGCCGAAAAAATCACATTGTGCGGTTTGAGCAACTCGATTTCGGCTTCGGTGGGCGGCTCCACTTTGAGCACGATGTCGTTTCCGAACACCCGCTTGTTGTCCTCGGTAACGGTGGCACCGGCCTCGGCATAATCACGGTCGTCGTAAAGGGCGCCTTCGCCGGCTCCGCTTTCCATCATAATTTTGTTGCCGTGGGCCGTCAGGGTGGCCACGCCGTCGGGCGTGAGGCAAACACGTTTTTCCTGCAAATGCCGCTCACGCGGAATACCGATATGAAATCCGCCCTTGCGGTTGAGGATGGCCAAGCGCTCCTCTTGCGGAATGTAAATATGCTGAAATTGTTTTCCCATAGGCCAATGATTTAAATCGGCAACCGGATTTCCAAATGGCGCCGGTCGGCCCGCTTTTCGTCGGGACGGAGTTTAATCCTCACGGCGTTTTCCACGAAATCCTCGGCCAAGGCCGGCCATTCCACAAAAACATACGCGCCACGGTCCAGATATTCCGCAAAACCAGCCCCGAGCAATTCTTCCGTATCCTTGATGCGATACAAATCCCAATGAAACAACGGCCGCCCGTCACGCATCCGGTATTCGTGCACCAACGAAAAGGTGGGCGACCCCGAAAAAGCTTCGTCCGACAATTGCCCTACAAGGCGCGCCACAAGCGTGGTTTTCCCCGCCCCCATCGGTGCATCCAACAGCCAAACGCCGGCCGGGACCCTGTCCAAAATCCACCGGGCCACTTCGTCGATTTCGTCCAACGAATAAGCACGTTTCAAGATTTTTTCCTCGGATGTCGGCATCGGTTGCATAATAACAAATATACGAAAAAAAAAGACCACCTTCCGGTGGCCTTTTTCGACGAGAACAAAACCCCTACTTGAACCAATAGGTCAGGTTGACGCTCAGCACGTTGTGTTTCAGTTGCAAATCATTGGGATCAAAATTGGGCTCCTGCGAAAAATCTGGGGTGATATTGGTCAGGCCTTGCTCATATTGGAGATTGATATTCAATTTGCCTATTTTGTACCCAAGCCCGAAAGTAAGACCGAAATCGAAGTTTCGGAAATAATCGGGAACCATTCCATCGATATTATCAGGCAATCCGGCATTGACCGAACCACCGCTTATGGGTTGCAAGTCGGTTGTTTTATTGAAATTGTTACTGGTGCCATCGTTCATTTCAATAGCAAGGTCATACATTTCGGTACCACCTAGGCCATAGCTAAAATAAGGTCCGGCCATCAATTGGAAACTGCCGAGGTCATATCCGAAATCCAAGGGTAACTGAATGTAGCGATACAAGGTTGTCCATTGACCCTGGATGGATTTAATGTCATTATATTTTTGTTTCAATTTGTTCAAATCCACGTTAAAACCTTTGTTTACATACTCCAAGCCCGTACGGATAAAGAAGTTGTCAAACGCATCAATACGGGCATCGAATCCCACACGCCAATTGAATTTTTCGGCCGTGGGCAAATCATAATCGTTTAGGTTGGCATTTCGTACATCTATGTTGACATTGGTGGCGGTAAAACCTCCCTTAATACCGAAATGCACTCTATTCCAAAAGTAAGCTTTCGCTGCGGTGGTTACGGTACTTTCCTGCGCATACGTTACATTACTTAAAAACAGCAACACAACAATCATTACTAATCGTTTCATAGTTTTTTAATTTTTGAGTTAGTCTATAACGAATATCACAAAAATAATACCGCCAACCAAGTGGTTTTTAGCAAATTGCATATTTATTCGATGAAAATATAATCTGGTACGATGAATAGGCCTTTTCAATCCGTAAAAAAATTTGTTTCAAAAAAAATCCGGCCCTTCACCAAGGCCGGAAACAAAAAAACCGATTGAAATCAACCGGTTTTAGCGCTTATTAAACACCTCGGACGATACCGTCAGGCGTTTACGTCCTTTTTTGCGACGACGGGCCAACACAGCACGCCCCCAACGCGTTTGCATACGTTTGCGAAATCCGTGTTTGTTGCGGCGCTTGCGTTTCGAAGGTTGATATGTGCGTTTCATTGTATTGTGTTTTCACTGCGTTTTCGGACTGCAAATGTAGGTAATTTTTTCCAATGCGCGAAACCTCCTACAAATTATCGCGCCACTTTTTGAGCTTCTCGCGCAAGTCTTCCAAATCGTGCAGTATTTGACGCTTGGTTTTGATATATCCTTTGCGCTTGGCCAACTTGGCCCGGGCGCCTTCGATGGTATATTTTTCCTCTTTGAGCAAAAATTTGACGAGTTCCAGGGTTTCCACGTCTTCGGGCCGGTAAAGCCGCTCGTTGTTCCGCTTTACGGGACGGATTTGCCGGAATTCCTTTTCCCAATACCGCAGTGTGGAAGGTTCCACGTTCAAATGCTCGGCCACTTCACCGATGCGGTAATACAATTTTTCGGGAAGCATCGGAATTAATCCAAAGATTGTTGGGCCGACTTGGCCAATTCCATCATTTTTTCATAGTCGTGGGCATTCAAATCCCGGTAGAAATAATAAATCGGATTGACGGGCTTGCCCTTGTAGTGCACCTCGTAGTGCAAATGCGGTCCTGTGGACAAACCCGTATTTCCCACATAGCCGATAATTTGCCCCCGCTTGACCTTTTGGCCCTTGTGCACGGCCATACGGCTCATGTGCGCATAAACGGTTTGGTAGCCGTAACCGTGATCAATTTTGACGTGAATGCCAAAGCCCGAACCTCGTCCGGCATACACCACGGTTCCGTCGCCCGTGGCGTAAATGGGCGTTCCGATACGGGCCGTAAAATCCAATCCGTTATGCGGCCGCCAAATTTTCAATATCGGATGAAAACGCATACCGAATCCCGAAGCTAAACGCTTCAAATCCTTATTTTCTATCGGCTGAATGGCCGGAATATGCGCCAGATATTTTTCTTTTTCTTTGGCCAAACGTATCAATTCATCGAAGGATTGGGATTGTACCACCAATTTTTTGGACAAAATGTCCATTTCCTTGTAAAGGTTAGCCACTTTATCGTTGTCCAACAAATCCGTATTGTCGCTTACCGCACCTCCGTATCCAGCTTCGCGCACATCGTCGGGAATGGGTTCGGCTTCAAAAAGCAAACGATACAGGTTTTTGTCCCGCTTTTGAATGCTGGTCAATACGGCATTGAGATGCTCGTATTTTTTGTCCAAAACATCCACGTGCAATTTCAAATCCTGGTTTTCGCGACGCAAGGCCAATTCGTCGGGCGTATCGAAATAATGCGGCAAAATCAAAAATCCCAAAACCATAAATACCAAACCGGCCATCAGAAAAATCAAGATATCTTTCCAACGGTTGCGCTTCACCGGAACGTAATCCAGCGTAAGCGGGTCGAAAACATACTTCTGCTTGCTCATCCGCCGCCGCTAATTTGGGTAACTTGCCTTTTAAAGCTAAATTTGCAAGCAAAATTACTAAAAAACTATCGAATATGCCAACGGCCAACGAGATACGCCAAAAATTCCTCGGTTTTTTTGAAAAGAAAGGACACAAAATCGTGCCTTCGGCCCCCATTGTGCTCCACAACGACCCTACCTTGATGTTTACCAATGCAGGCATGAACCAATTCAAGGAATATTTTTTGGGCTACAAGGAACCGCCCCACAAACGCATTGCCGACACCCAAAAATGCCTGCGGGTATCGGGCAAACACAACGACCTGGAAGAAGTGGGCCACGACACCTACCACCACACCATGTTCGAAATGCTGGGCAATTGGTCGTTTGGCGATTATTTCAAAAAAGAAGCCATCGCTTGGGCCTGGGAATTGCTAACCGAGGAATACGGCTTGGACCCCGGACGGCTCTATGCCACCGTATTCGAAGGCGACCCGGCCGAAAACCTGGAACCCGACAACGAAGCCCGCGAAATCTGGAAACAATTCCTCCCCGCCGACCGTATCCTCTACGGCAACAAAAAAGATAATTTTTGGGAAATGGGTGCCACCGGTCCCTGCGGCCCGTCCAGCGAAATCCATATCGACCTGCGTTCCGACGAAGAACGGGCCCGCATCCCCGGCCGCGAATTGGTCAACAAAGACCACCCCGAAGTCATCGAAATCTGGAACCTGGTGTTTATCCAAAACAACCGCAAGGAAGACGGCAGCTTGGAAAAATTACCCCAAAAACACGTGGACACCGGCATGGGCCTCGAACGCCTGGTGCGTGTAATCCAAGGGAAAAAATCCAACTACGACACCGATCTTTTCCAACCCGTCATTCGCGAATTGGAAGTTATCAGCGGCAAAAAATACGGCCGCGAACCCAAGGCCGACGTAGCTTTCCGCGTGGTGGCCGACCATCTGCGTGCCGTCAGCTTTGCCATTGCCGACGGCCAATTGCCGTCCAATACAGGCGCCGGCTATGTCATCCGCCGCATCCTGCGACGGGCCGTGCGCTACGGCTATCAATTCCTGGGCATGGACAAACCCTTTATGTTTATGCTCGTGCCCGTTTTGGCCCGCGAAATGGGCGATGTGTTTCCCGAACTGCGTTCCCAGCCAAAACTCATCCAAAACGTCATCCGCGAAGAAGAACAATCCTTCCTGCGCACGCTCGAACAAGGCCTTTACCTGCTCAACCAAATGCTCGACAAAATCCAAGGCGACACCCTGCCGGGCGAAAAGGCCTTCGAACTCTACGATACCTACGGCTTCCCGCTCGACCTCACGGCCCTTATCGCCCGCGAAAAGGGCTACAAAGTAGATCACGAAGGCTTCGAACGCGAAATGCAAAAACAAAAACAACGTTCCAAGGCGGCTACCAAACAGGAAACCGGAGATTGGGTCGTCCTCCGCGACGACGACGTGGAAGAATTCATCGGCTACGACTACACCGAAGCCGATGTGATCATCACCAAATACCGCAAAGTCAAAACCCCCAAGGGCGATGTCTATCAATTGGTATTTAACCTCACACCTTTCTACCCCGAAGGCGGCGGCCAGGTAGGCGACAAAGGCGTGCTCGAAGGCGCCGACGGCGAAACCGTCCACATCCGCGACACCAAAAAGGAAAACGACCTGATTATCCACCTCACCGACACCCTGCCGCGCAATCTCACCCAAACCTTCAAGGCCAAAGTGGACTTGGACGCCAGACGCAATGCCGCGGCCCATCATTCGGCCACGCATCTTTTGCACCAAGCCCTTCGCCATGTATTGGGCGAACACGTCCAGCAAAAAGGTTCCTACGTGGGTCCCGACAAACTACGGTTCGACTTTTCGCATTTTGCCAAACTTACACCCCAAGAACTCGAACAGGTGGAAGATTTTGTCAATACCAAAATCCGTGAACAACTTCCCCTGGTGGAAAAACGCCATGTGCCCCTGCAAAAAGCCCTGGATGAAGAAAAGGCCATGGCCTTTTTCGGGGAAAAATACGGCGACACGGTGCGCGTAATCCGCTTTGGCGACCATGCCGAACTCTGCGGCGGCACCCATGTGCCCAACACCAAGGAATTGTGGCACTTTAAAATCCTGAACGAAAGTGCCGTGGCCGCAGGTATCCGCCGTATCGAAGCCATCACCGCCGATGCGCTTAAAAACTACTACCAACAAGCCGACCGCGAACTCCAACGCGTCCGACAAACACTCAAAAATCCCCCCGACGTAGCCGCAAGCGTTCAACAAATGAGCGACGAACTGCGCCGCCTGCGCAAAGAAAACGAAGCCCTTCGCAAGGAAAAAGGCGAAATGCTTTTCCAAAACCTGGACGCCGGAGCCAAAACCATCGGCCCCGTAAAATTCATTGCCCGCAAGGTGGATTTGGACCAGGGCAGTATCAAAAACCTGATTTTTTCGCGCTATGGCAATCGCGATGACATCATCATATTGCTCGCTACCGAAGACCGCGAAAAATCTAAGGCCATGCTCACGCTGTTCATTCCCAAACCCCTGACCGAAAAATACGACCTGGATGCCGGACAAATCATCCGCGAAATCGCCAAGCAAATCCACGGTGGCGGCGGCGGACAAAAATTCTTTGCCACCGCAGGCGGCAAAGCCCCCGGCGGCATTCCCAACGCCTTGACAAAAGCCGAACGTTTGATCAGCGAAAAAATCAAAGAATAACTCCCCGAAAAAAAAACTCCGTGTTACTCTGTGTCAAACTCCGTGTTACTCTGTGGTAAAATAAAAATAACCACAGAGTAGCACAGCGTAAATTTCACAGAGTAACACAGAGTAAAAAATTATAGTCGGAAATAGCAAAATAGAAAGAAAAAAAACTCCGTGAAACTCTGTGCTAAACTCCGTGAAACTCTGTGGTAAAAAAAATCAACCACAGAGTCGCACAGCGTAAATTTCACAGAGGCGCACAGAGGAATCATTCAAAAATCAAAAAACTCCGTGTTACTCCGTGCCAAACTCTGTGAAACTCTGTGGTAAAATAAACATAGCGTCGCACAGGAAAAAACGTGTAACGCTGTGGTAAATAATTATAATCTCATTATTTATCCAAAATTATTCCTTCGATATTTTTACCGCTCTTACCGTATCCCTTTTAAAATATATCACCAAGGATGCAGGATCTAATTGTTTAGGATGCTCCGGATAACCAATGTTGTAATAGTATTTATCGTATCCATCCACATCCGGTTTGCCCAACAGAATAATGATTGAATCTTTTGATATTCCTTTCAGTCTATGATTTTTTAATATTTCCTTACTCATCAACCATCTCTTGCTTGGAATATTTTCTGATTCCCGCCATTTTTTCCATTCGGCAGAAGAAAATCTTTTCGATTTATTGCACCCGAAAAGCATTAAAACCACCCAAAGCGCCTTGAAGAAGTTATTAAATTTCATATTTCCATTGCATTATTGTGTTTCAACGATTATTGACGGTTATTTATTACAGAAAACCATAATGGACTAATATTCAAACCCAAAGAATAACACATTTACCAAACAAAAAATGTACTCCTATCACCAAACTTCATAAAACTCTGTGGTAAAAAGATTAAACCACAGAGTCGCACAGAGTAAAAATTTCACAGAGTAACACAGAGTAAAAAATTATAGTCGGAAATAGCAAAATAGAAAAAAAAACTCCGTGAAACTCTGTGCCGAACTCTGTGAAACTCTGTGGTAAAATAAAATAAACATAGCGTCGCACAGCGTAAAAATAACCAAAAGTTCCCTGTTACGCTGTATTTAAAAAATCCGCTCAAACACTTACTCCTTCCGCACCACCTCCTCTTCGGCCAGCGGCGGTTCCTGCCGCATACGCAGGAACACATTGGCCAAGGTCAACACATCGTTTTGGCAATATCGCGCAATACGTTCCAAGTCTTTTTCCTCGTAATACACCCGCGCCACATCCTTACCACTAATGTCGGATTTGGGCGTGGGCAAGTCAAACAAACGCGCCAAAAGTTCCAGGGAAACATAATGCTTAAAATCCCCGAAACGCCACAGTTGCAAGGTATCGCAAAAGGGCACTTCCCAGGGCTTCTTGCCTTGCATCTTCAATAAATCCGGCAGCGGAACCCCTTGCACCAGCATCCGCCGCGCCAAGAACGGAAAATCGAATTCCTTGCCGTTGTGTGCACACAAATAAGGCATCGCCCCGGGCCGCGACTTTCGCACCTGCCGGTCGAAATTACGCAACACTTCGGCCACTTGTTCCAGCAATTTTCGCTCGTCCTCGTCGGCAAAAACCCGCAGAACAAAGCGGCGTTGTCCTCCCTGCCGGCGAAACAAACCGAAAGCCACCGCCACCACTTTGCCGAATTCAGCCCAAATACCGGCCTTTTCATAAATATCTTCGGCCGTCTGTCCGTCCTTTTGCTGATAGGCGGTTTTGTCGGCAAAAAGTTGCTGCCATTCGGGCGCCAAATCCTCGTAGCGATACGTGGCGGGCACCGTTTCAATGTCCAAAAACAGGATATTTTCCAAAGGCGTTTCGTAGAGCATGGCGGGATTTTTTTCCAAAATTACAATTTATTTTTTGGCGCCGGGGAGCCCATCCGCCTTCCGGGGGCTAAGCCCTTGCAGACGGCCGGTCTCCCCGGACGTTGCTCCCGACATTGCTGCGCAATGTACGGGACAGGTTCGGCAGCCGCCCGTCCTTCGCTATTGCTTCGGCCGGCGTCTGCCTACGCTGTCCGCGTCAGCCCTACGGTCTGCCGCGGGCTACGAAGCCCTTGCCGCCTCGCTACGCTCGGCGGCTGCGGTCTTCTTCGCGGCTTCGGGAACCTGCGGCTTCCACCGGCCAACGTCAAAAGCCGCGCCTTGTTTCCCTTCGCACCTTCGGGAGCCGGCGCGCTCCGCCTACGGCTTCGCGCTGGTCTCCCTTCGGGATACGCAAGCCCTTCGGTCTTGCTCCGCACGCCTCGGAGCCCGTCCCTCCGGGCCGGTCTCCTCGGCGGGCGGGGAGCCCGCGCCGCTATTTTTTAAAAAGAACTATAAGTCATTGAAAATCAATTCAAAATTAAAAATTTAAAATTCATAATTAAATCCGCGTCTTGTCTCCCCGCCAAATTTTTTTAACTATCGAAATCTTTCGTTTCCTCGCCCAGCAATTCCCGGTAAAGCCGCGCATTTTCGGCATCAAAGACCGCAAAGATAACACGACGCGGAAAGGGATTTTGCGCCAAAAATTCAGCCACCGTTTCCACGGCAATAGGCGCGGCCTCGGCTTTCGGAAAGCCATAAATGCCCGTCGAAATATTGGGAAAAGCTACGCTTTCCATTTGTTTTTCCGCCGCCAGGGCCAAGCTGTTCCGGTAGGCCGAACGCAAAAGTCCGGCACATTTTTCCTTGTCGCCAAACCGCCGGCAGTCGGGGCCTACGGCGTGAATAACGTAGCGGGCTTTCAGCCCGAATCCCGGCGAAAGGACCGCTTGGCCGTAATCAATGCCTTGCGGACAACGGGCCGTGCAATACGCCAACAATTCCGGCCCGGCCGCCCGGTGAATGGCGCCGTCCACACCGCCTCCGCCCCGCAACGACGGATTGGCCGCATTGACAACGGCATCCACATCCAAACGCGTAATGTCAGAACGCAACCATTGCATACGCTTACGCAAATTTTCGGGAATTTGTTTCATGACAAAAGGTATTCGGGTTCCTCCAAAAGATAAACATTTTTCCGCTACAAATCAATCCAACGCCCGATGACGCGTCGGTATTCCGCCGTAGGCATACCGCCGGGGGCTTGAAACATGGTTAATCTTTCCTGTGCAAAAGCTCCTTCGGGCCGCCGGCACCATTCCGAAAACATAAGCCCGTAATCCGCCGACGGATGATCGCGCACCCACATTTCGCGGCCCGGCGAAAAGCCGAACCGGTAAGCCACCGCCAGCAAATCATAGCGGCGACGCACCGGCCAAACCAGGGCAACACGTCCGTTCGGGCTCAACACATCATCGGCCAGGGCAAAAAATGCATCCAAAAAATCCTTGCCACCGCTACGCGCCGTAGTCCGGTCGCGGTTGCCCGCCGGATTTTCGAAATAAGGCGGATTGGTCAATATCAAATCCTGTTTTTCGCCGGGACGCCAAAGCCGGATGTCGCCTTGGCGGATCCGTATGCGCTTTTCCAAGCCGTTACGCCGCACATTTCGGCGGGCCATCGCCACGGCATCGACCGAAATATCCACGGCCGTAATGGAACTTTCAGGCATTCGCCTTGCCGCCATCAAGGCCAAAACGCCTGTTCCTGTACCCACATCCAAGGCCGACCCAATCCCTTGCACATTGAACCATGCGCCCAACAATACGCTGTCGGTGCCTATCTTGTGTGCGGCCTTGTCGTGGCACAACCGCAAATCACCCAAACGGAAGGGATGCCGGCATTCACTGCTCCGCATCACGGTCGTCGGGTAGTTCGCTTTGCTTCAAATATACATCGAGCAGGCCGTCGGGCAGGTTCAAATACATGGTTTTGGCCGTACGGTCGAGCCGGTCGATAAGGTCATCGTGGATGGGCACGAGAATTTCCTTGCCCGTAGCGTGCAAAATAATAAGGTAGGGCTGCGCCGCATAATCATTGACCGATTTGATCAGCCCGATATCGCCCGTGCGCTTGTCCACGGCTTTGAAACCGATAATTTCGTGGTAATAAAACTTTTTGCCCGTCAATTCGGGCAAATCGGCCAGCGGAAGGAATAATTTACGGCCCACCAGGGCTTCGGCCGCTTCCACCGTGTCCACATCTTCGAAATCCAGGCGCAGCAGCAAGGATTTGTGCAAACCGGCCGCCCGGATAAAAAAAGGAATCAGTTTTCCTTTGATTTCCAGGAAAACCGATTCCAAATCTTCGTAGCGTTCGGGTTCGTCGGTGTCCAATTTCACCAGGACTTCACCGCGGATGCCGTAGGGCTTGACGATTTTACCCAAATAATAGGCGTCCCGCTTGTCCATACCCGAAAAATTTTGTTAGCCGGTCTTATGCTTCGCCGCCTTCGGTTTCGGCACCGGCTTCTCCACTTTCGGGAGTTTCAGGAGCTTCGGAAGCTTCGGCGGCCTGCTCGGCAGGTGCGGCTTGTTCGGTAGCTTCCGATGCCGCTTCGGCATCTTCCGGCGCGGCTTCGGCGGCTTCGGGTGCAGGCGAACGTTTGGCCAAACGGGCTTCGCTGTACGCTTTTTCGCGTTCCAGGGCGGCCTTTTTCTCTGCGGCCTTGCGTTCGGCTACACGGTCTTTGTGTGCTTGCACTTTGGCTTCGTGTTTTTCGAGCCATTCGGCAAAACGGCGTTCGGCTTCATCCATATCAAAGGCGCCTTTGCGTACGCCCACCAACAGGTGTTTTTTGTAGAGCACGCCTTTGTATTTGAGAATGGCGCGAGCCGTTTCGGTGGGTTGTGCACCGTTCATTAACCATTTGACCGCGGCATCCACATCGATTTGGATGTCGGCGGGTTCCACCATGGGATTGTAGGTTCCCAATTTTTCGAGGAATTTACCGTCGCGCTTGACGCGGGAGTCGGCGGCGACGATCCAATAGAAAGGTTTACCTTTCTTTCCGTGACGTTGTAGTCTGATTCTTACAGGCATAATAATGCATTTTGCGAGGTACCCGACCTCCGTTTAATGTGCCGCAAAGATAGCTAAAATATTCAAACCGAAAGCAGGTGTCCGGTCTGTTGTTTTTTCGGGAATAACGTACCTGTTCGTATTCTTCCCATTTAATAAATATCAATGCCCGGGCAAAGTAATAAGGATTCGGCATTCATTCGTTTTTTTTAAATTTGATACAAATTATAACCATTTGCATGGAAAAATTCGTAATAAAACTCGACGAAACGGACTATCTTACGTATCAACTTTATGCCGCATCGAAGTCCGAAAGGATTAAAAAGAATCGTAGATTATCATGGATTAGATATACTGTTTTATGGCTCTTCTTTGCATTTCTCTTTCACCTGTCGGGTGAATACCGTATTCGGAATATACTTTTGTTAACGGCATTATTTTTCTTGATTTTTCTACCTTCGATTATACGAAAAAGTTACGAAGAGCATTACCTAAAAAACGTCAGGGAACATTATAAAAACCTATTTGGTGCTGAATCCGAGGTTTGGTTTGACAATGAATTTTTGTTTGATTCGGATCCATATTCTTTCACTAAAATCAAATTAACCGCCATGGAACAAATCAATGAAATTCCCTCTCATATTTTCATTAAGCTAAAAGGCGGCAAATCAATGATTGTCCCCAAAGCCCAAATAGCTTTGGAAAAGTTCAAACAAGAACTCCAAGCCATTGCAAACCGGTTAAACATTCCTTGGAACGTGGAACCGGATTGGAAATGGAAATAAAACAACCAACCTATGCTCCGTATTCATTTTTTCATTGTTATTTTATTGCTTACATCATCACGATGTTCAGGCCCGGAAAATAAACCGACACAACCGCCAAAAGAAAAGGAAACCTGGGTATATTATCACACCAAGGATTCCGTCCCGGAATTACTTTTTGACGTCCTGCGCCAAATCCACCACGGTAGATTTGAAATAGCCAATCCCGACGAAGAATACAACGCTACCGATGTGATTAATGACTCTTTGCCCATACGCAAACTAGTACTATTGGCACGAAAAGGAGACCAATGGCGAATGACTTATTTGGAAGGCGGTTTTGGAAAAAAATATGTTTATACGGAATGTAAAATTAGGTCGGATTCGATTTTTGATTTCGGAATAACCCAAACTTTACTCCGTATCGATAACAATGATAGCATTGATAAATATCTTTCGGAGAAGAAATTGATTCCCAAGAAAATAACACCAATCAATATTTCCAGGTAAAAAATAATACGGGCAAATTTTTCTAAAAACACTATCTTTGATAAAAGCATTTCATTATGATCGGTGCCGGACATATGGCGGATATGAACAACCGCATCAAACAAAACCGTGCGCTAAAAAAATCGCAGCGGAATAAGTTTAAAGGAAACTCCTACGACTTTCCCTTTATCAAAAAATCCGGACGTCATTCACGGCCTTTGTCTGCTGCCGAAAGAGCACAGAACACCAGGCAAGGACGCCGGATCAGTCGTTTTGATTCAAGAAAGCTAATGGTTGTTTTAGGAATTTTTATTGCGGTTCTGATTCTTGTTTCGATGCTTTTAGGATAAACAAAAAATCAAGATTCAAACGTCGGTCCTACCTTTCCCGCATGCCGGACCGAGCGGTAATGGCTCGAAGGGCGCGAGAGCCACGCCAAAAAAAACACGTCGATTACGACTTACAACCGAAACAAGGATGCCCTTTACTTCACCGCAAAATTTATCACTCTTCGTCAAAAATAATATCGTAACTAATTTCGGCAAAGTGCCCGAACATGTGGTAAACGCCGCAATAACGTTCGCGCGACAATTTCACGGCCTTGGTGAGTTTGGCACGGTCCATATCTTTGCCTTTGAAGGTGTAGGTAACGTGCACTTTGTCGTAATATTTGGGATGTTCGTCGGTCATGTGGGCGTCCACATCCACGGTAAAGTCGGTTACTTGCTCGTCGGTGCGCATTTTTTTCATCAACGAAGCCACGTCCATTCCCGTGCAGCCGGCCAGGGCCACCAGCATCAGGGGCTTGGCATTGTAGCCGTAGCCGCGTCCGCCGAATTTGGCTTCTCCGTCCAGGGGCAACGGTTTGTCTTGTCCGGGCGCATAGGCGTCAAAGGCCAACCCGCGTTGCCATACCAATTTTACGTTTTTCATACGCTTGCGTTTTTTTGTTTTCGGCACAAAAATACGAATAATCGGCGGTTGATTTTTCAAAGCGCTACGGCAACCGCTCCGGGGGGCGTTTGCCTTCGCGGGCTTCGCGAGCCCTTGCGGTCTCGCTACGCAGCTACGGGAACCTGCGGCTTCCACGAGCCATAGCCAAGGGCCGCGCCTTGTTTCCCTCCGCGCACCGGTGAGCCCGTCCGCCGCCCTAAGCCCGTCCGAAACAGGCGGCCGGTCTCCCCGGACGTTGCTCCCGACATTGCTTGCGCAATGTGCGGGACAGGTTCGGCAGCCCGTTCCGGTCTGCCTGCGCTACATTATTTTTTTATCAAGGCAAACGTAAATTATTGATAATCAATTCAAAATTCATAATTTAAAATTCATCATTAAATCCGCGCCAGGGATGGGAGCGGTTATGCGGCGCAGGCGGCGAGCATGCTTTTCCGCCCGGCGGAGGCGACCGGAGGAAGCCCCACGCACGGGCGGGCGCGGGCGCGCGTGCCGCGCGCCCGCGCAAAAGCAGCGAGCCGACAAGCCGCATTCGAGCGGACAGCCCGGTCCCGACATCGCGCAAGCGATGTACGGGAGGCGCCCAAAAACAAAAAAAGGACGCCCGTTGCAGAGCGCCCTTTTTGATGCGGGTTCGGTTGATTATTGTTTTTCGTGTGCGGCTTTTTCCTCGGGTTTTTCCGCTTGCTTGTTGCGGAACACGATGTGTCCGTTGTCCACATCGATGACAATGGTGCTGTCGGAATGGATTTCGCCGGCCAGGAGTTTTTTGGACAATTCGTTGAGAATGTCCCGTTGGATAACCCGTTTGACCGGACGCGCACCGTATTCGGGGTCGAAACCTTTCTTGGCCAGGTAGTCCACCACGCGGTCGGTGTATTCGATGCGGATGTTTTGGCCCGACAGGATTTTGGCCACATTGTCGAGTTGGATTTTGACGATTTTGCGCACATCGTCCTCGGTGAGGGGTTCGAACATCACGATTTCGTCGATGCGGTTGAGGAACTCGGGACGCACGCGTTTTTTGAGTTCGGTCAGCACGGCTTGTTTGGCTTTTTCGGCCGCTTTATGACGTTCCTCAGGCGTTTTGGCGTTTTCAAAGGCCTCTTGGATTTTGCCGGCGCCCATGTTGGAGGTCATAATGATGATGGTGTTTTTGAAGTCGGCCGTGCGGCCTTTGTTGTCGGTCAGGCGACCTTCGTCCAGCATTTGAAGCAGGATGTTGAAGGTGTCGGGGTGGGCCTTTTCGATTTCGTCCAGCAGGATGACCGAATAGGGTTTGCGGCGGACGGCTTCGGTGAGTTGGCCGCCTTCTTCGTAGCCCACGTATCCCGGAGGCGCGCCCACCAAGCGGCTTACGGCGTGTTTTTCCTGATATTCGCTCATATCGATGCGCGTGAGCGCTTTTTCGTCGTTGAACAGGTATTCGGCCAGCGCCTTGGCCAATTCGGTTTTACCCACACCCGTGGTTCCCAGAAACAGGAACGAACCGATGGGTTTTTTGGGGTCTTTCAGTCCGGCGCGCGAACGGCGAACGGCGTCGGCCACGGCACGTATGGCTTCGTCCTGGCCCACTACGCGTTTGTGGAGTTCTTCTTCCAGGTGAAGGAGTTTTTCGCGTTCGCTTTGCAGCATTTTTTGGACCGGAATACCCGTCCATTTGGCCACCACTTCGGCCACGTCTTCGGCGGTTACTTCTTCCTTGATGAGCGAACTGTCCTTTTGTTTTTCCTGTAATTCCTTTTGGGCTTGTTCCAATTGGTTTTCCAAATCTTTTATCTTGCCGTAGCGCAATTCGGCCACCTTGCCGTAGTCGCCTTCACGTTCGGCTTGTTCGGCTTGGAATTTGGCGTCTTCTATTTGTTTTTTGATGTCCTGGATTTTGTCCACCAAATCTTTTTCTTCGCGCCATTTCGCGTAGATTTGGTTACGTTTTTCTTTGAGTTCGCTCAGTTCTTTTTCCAGCTCTTGGATTTTCTGTGTATCGCCTTCGCGGCGAATGGCCGCCAGTTCGATTTCCAATTGCATGATTTGGCGGTCGAGTTTATCCAATTCTTCGGGTTTGGAATTGATTTCCATACGCAGTTTGGAGGCCGCTTCGTCCATCAGGTCGATGGCCTTGTCGGGCAGGAAGCGGTCGGAAATGTAGCGCGAGGAGAGTTCCACGGCGCTGATGACCGCGTCGTCTTTGATGCGCACCTTGTGATGTTGTTCGTATTTGTCCTTGATGCCGCGCAGGATGGAAATGGCCGATTCCTGGTCGGGTTCGTCCACCATAACTTTTTGGAAACGGCGTTCGAGGGCTTTGTCTTTTTCGAAATGTTTTTGGAATTCATCCAACGTGGTGGCACCGATGGTGCGCAGTTCGCCGCGGGCCAATGCCGGTTTGAGGATGTTGGCCGCATCCATGGCGCCTTGACCGCCGCCGGCACCCACAAGCGTGTGGATTTCGTCGATAAAGAGGATGATATTGCCATCGGATTTTTTGACTTCGTTGATTACCGATTTGAGGCGTTCTTCGAACTCGCCTTTGTATTTGGCACCGGCCAAAAGGGCGCCCATATCCAAGGCATAAATTTGCTTGTCTTTGAGGTTTTCGGGCACATCGCCTTTGGCGATGCGGTGGGCCAAACCTTCCACTATGGCCGTTTTACCGGTTCCGGGTTCGCCTACCAAAATCGGATTGTTTTTGGTGCGGCGTGAAAGGATTTGCAGCACGCGGCGAATTTCTTCGTCGCGGCCGATAACGGGGTCCAATTTACCTTCGCGGGCCAATTTGGTCAGGTTGATGGCGTATTTTTCCAGGGCTTTGTAGGTGTCTTCCTGGCTTTGGGAAGTAACCCGCGCGCCTTTGCGCAATTCTTCGATGGCTTTGGTCAACCCGTCGCGCGTAACGCCCATATCCTTCATCACACGCGAGACGGCGTCGCCACTGTTGAAAATGGCCAACAGCAGGTGTTCCACCGACACGTATTCGTCTTTCATTTTTTCGGCCAGGTTCAAGGCGTCGTTGAGCGTTTTGCTCGTGGTGCGCGAAAGCGTAATTTCGGCGCCCGACACCTTGGGCAGGGATTGAAGTATTTGATCCATGCGTTGGCGGAACATATTGGGGTCCACGCCCACCTTGCGAAGCAAGTGGGGTGTTACGTTTTCGTCGGTTTCGAGAATGGCTTTCATCAGGTGGGCATTCTCGATTTGCGGATGTTGCATCCCTTGGGCGATTTGCATCGCCTTTTGGATGGCTTCCTGTGATTTTATGGTGAATTTATCAAAGTTCATGTTCGGTATATTTTAAAGGTTAATTTCATTCCCATAACATCAAAAAATGTTCCCAAAGGTCGATTATGCCAATACGTCCTTAAAAAAAGCGGTTGCGGGATTAAATCGGACAATTTGGCTTGGAAAGGCGGTTTTTTTGGCATTGGGTTGTGGAAATCCACCCCTACCTACTTAATAGCATCCGATTTTGAACCGAAATTTATAATCCTCGGGGCTTAATCTCGTCCAAAATGAATTTTACATCAAATTTTAATCAATTCAAAAGGATTATTGATGGAATGCCGTCCAAAAATTTCCAGCAAGGCCACTAAATCATTTTTGTTGGCCTTATATTTTGCCAATTTCTTGAAATGATAAGGTTGATTTAAAGCCGGAATTCGTGTAGCAAAAAAAGGTGGTAATTCATCAAAAATGTAATCCTTATCGATCTTAGGAAAATTGGCTAAGGGTGAAACGAAGGGATTCCGCTTATATTCATCGGAATAGGAAAAATACCATTTATTATCTTTATGACGTAAGGTTCCTATTAACTTTCCTTTGTATCGAAGTTCGAAAGTAGCATCACTTCGGGCCATAGCATGGTCCAAATGAAAATCCTTTTCCAGTTTCCAGGGAATTAATTTTTTAAGGATACTCATGATGCTAATATTATTTTGATTTTTTCGTATCGATAATGCAATATTTCACGTATAAAATTTCTTCGGGTTGACGTAAATAAGCTTTTATAATATTCATTATCCAAGATTTCAAAAACCTTGCCAATTTTTTCTTTTTCAAAAATAGCAATTATTTCGGAATCACTCGAAAAGTAATGTTTATACCTGCTGACAAGATCAAAATGATTTATTGTTTTTTGTCCGGGGTTTTCAATGCCGATTTTTGGGCGGCTTTTCTCGCAATATTTTTGAACCACATCTATCAATGAACGGCTTTCAATTACGCGTAATAAATATTGCTCATCTTTGTTCCACATTAAAGCCCTGGCCGAATCGTATATAGGAGAATATTTCGGCGGGATTGTGCTGTCCTTTACATTGGTAATAATCCCCCAATTATACATATGTCGATCATTATTCCCCACCAAGGCATCGAAAAAAAGTGTATGCATAAATTTTCTGAAAATTTGAGCAGAAAAATCGGGATAACGTTCTTCCATTACTTTATTAGTAAAGGTTATCGTAAAAAAATCTTGGGTTAATTTCATCTGTTCCACTTCTTCAACAAACTGCCTGTCTTCGAGATACGCTGCATAAATCTCCGCTCCGTGTTCAAGTTTTTCATCGTTTGACAAAAAATATTTGGACAGTAGCCGAATCTGTCCGCCAATCAGGCACAATTTTGTTTGCGCCATATTAAATCCAAAGGCATTTCCAACGTCTGTAAGAAATTGCTCGGTAATGGATTCATTGGGATACCATTTGTGTCCCAGTTTGGCAATATATACCGGCCAAGATTTAAATTTTTGTTTAGGAACTATGCCATATTCATACAAACGAACTATATCTTTGGGCGCATCTCCTGTTACAGCAACATTTTTAATAATGGAATATCTGTGTCGTTTAGCAATACAAATTTTGGAATACCCAGGCAAAAAAGCCCGAATATTTCATAACGGGCAACGGTTTAATATGCTTAAAGTGAGGACTTATTAGGCGCCAAATAGCCATTTTACCTAAACTTAATCTTCACCTTGATGCGCTCCAATTCCCGCAGACCGCCGAAACGGGTAGGATCCTTGACAATAACGCCGAAAAAAAGATAAAGCGGAAAACGGTTTTGACGCATATCCACACGGCGGCGTTCTTCCACCAAATCGAGGCGTTGCACCCGGCGGTAAGCCAAAATGCGGTTGCCCTGCTTGACGATGCGGTCGAACTTGTTCCAATTGCGCAAAGGATTGTATTCCCAGTATTGGAAAAACTCGGAATGCACTTTGAGCTCCTTGTTGGGATTGAATTTGTATTCCGAAAAAACCTTGCGCGGCACGTAGTCGAAATCGGGAACCGGCTGCGAAGGCAGGAGCGTAAAATAGGGTTTGGGTTTGAAGGAAGTATTGACGTAAATGCCCGAAACCTTGTCGGGTTGTACAAACTCGAAAATCAACGTAAAGGGTTTACGTTCAAGGGTTACGGTTCGATTGTTGACCAATTGCCGGTGGCCGTCCTGCTCAATGTAGATGTTGACATAATGTTGCGCCCGGGCCGCCGTCAAGGCCAACCACAAGAGCAAAATCCATCCGAAACGACCGTATTTCATCCAGTTTTTTTTCAATGAGTAAAAGTAAAGAAAAAGCACGAAACAGGGAAACCGCTTGCCCGGATGGTAGTGCCGGACGGATTTCGGGCCTATTTAAACCCGCGAAATACGCCGGTAAAATTTGATGCGGCGAAAATTTTATCCGCACCGTAACAATCCGGCTCAATTTGTATCTTTGATTAAAATAATAAAGTATGAAACGCAGGATTTTATTTTTCCTTTTCGGCCTGATAGTTTTTTTCCCGCTTCGCGCCCAACAAATTATCCGATTGGGCGAAACGAAGGATAAGCCCGCAACGCCCGCTCCTTGGCACGGCGAACGACGACGCATCAACGATTTGGTCCATACCGAACTGGACGTGGTGCCACATCCCGACACCCACACGCTCGACGGAAAGGCCAAAATCATCCTTACACCGCATTTCTATCCCACCGACAGTTTGACCCTGGATGCCAAGGCCATGAAAATCCGCGCACTCAGCGTGGACGGCCAAAAAACGGATTACCGCTACGACGGACAGCAAATCCATATACGGCTTCCGCGCACCTATCACCGCGGCGAACGCTACACCGTGCGCATCAGCTACGTTGCCCGCCCCGACAGCGTAAAGGCATCCAAAGGAACCGCCATCAAGGACAACCGCGGACTTTATTTTATCGATGCCGTCGAAGGCGAATATCCCGCCCAATTTTGGACCCAAGGCGAAACCGAAGCCAACAGTTGTTGGTTTCCCACCATCGACAGTCCCAACCAAAAAAGCACCGAAAAAATCAGCATCACCGTGCCCCGGGCATGGGTAACCCTGTCCAACGGCATTCGCATCGACAGCATTGTGCATCCCGACGGAACACGAAC
This sequence comes from Flavobacteriales bacterium, assembly GCA_015494775.1. GTDB lineage: Bacteria > Bacteroidota > Bacteroidia > Flavobacteriales > Flavobacteriaceae > JAADED01. The sequence continues at coordinate 24,024 of WGAP01000107.1, forward strand.
CGACGTTTGGGCACTCGACAAACCCCACGCGCCTTATTTGTTCTTTATGGCCGGCGGTCCTTTTGTGCGTGTCCGCGATTCCTTGGGCTCCTTGCCCGTAAATTATTATGTGGAACCGAAATACAAGAACGTAGCCCGTCGGATTTTCGGCCACACGCCCGAAATGATTCGTTATTTTTCCCAATTGACGGGCATGCCCTATCCTTGGCCCAAATTCAGCCAAATCGTTACGCGTAAATTCGTAAGCGGCGCCATGGAAAACACCACCGCCGTCAACCATAGCGATATGGCCTACCAAGAACCCGACGAATTGGTGGATGACAACCGTTGGGAAACCGTCATTGCTCACGAACTTTTTCATCATTGGTTCGGTGATTTGGTTACCACCGAAAGCTGGGCGCAAATCACCGTGAACGAATCCTTTGCCGATTACAGCGAAGCGCTGTGGCTCGAACATACCGGCGGTGCCGACGCGCGCGACCAAAAGGTGGAAACCGACCGGCAAATGTATTTTATGGTTCCCGGCTCGGCCAAAAAACCTTTGGTGCGCCACCGCTACCGCACTCCCGATGATGTTTTCGACATTGTTTCCTACCAAAAAGGCGGTGCCATCCTGCACATGCTGCGCACTTATCTGGGCGATTCGGCCTTTTTTGCCGGATTGCACAAATACCTCACCGACAACGCCTACGGCACCGGCGAAGCCGAACGCCTGCGCTTGGCCCTGGAAGATGTTTCGGGCCGCGATTTGACCCGCTTTTTCCAGCAATGGTATTACCGCCCCGGCCATCCCAAACTGGATGTCAGCTACGATTACCTGGACAACAAAGACGGCAGCGGAACCGTCACGGTGCATATTCGCCAAAAAACCGACAAACCCTGGGAATTTCCCATGATGATCGATGTGTATGAAAACGGCAGTTATCACCGCTACCCGGTCCGGGTGGACGATAGCGTGGAAAATTTCCGTTTCCCTTACCACCATCGGCCCGATTTGGTCAATGTGGGCGCACAACACGTGCTCCTGGCCCAAATCGACGACCACCGGCCCGACGAAACCTACTATTTCCAATATCTCCACGCACGTAACTATATGGACCGCAAATTAGGGCTGGAACATGCCATTACCCACAAAAAAGACAAAAAGGCCTTTACCGTCATTGTGGCAGCATTGGACGACCCGCTTTATAGTTTACGTATCCGTGCCATCAATGCCTTGGATGTAAAATCGCCCTATTTTACGCATCGCATCGAACGGAAATTGAAAGATATTGCGCTATACGACCGCAAAACATTGGTGCAAGCCGCCGCCTTGAAAAAATTGGGCCGGTTGCACAAGAAAAAATATTTGTCTTTATTCCGTCGTATGTTAAGTTCAAAATCCCGGGCCATCCGACAAGCGGCCTTTACGGCATTTTCCGAATCGGCCCCCGAAAGGGTGGAAAAAATCTACAACAAACTTTCGCCTGCCGAACGGGAAAAACTTGCCATGCAAATGGCCGGCTTTTATGCCAAACATCATACCCCGGGCAAAGAATTGTTTGTAGCCAAGCATCTGTTTCGCGAAGCGAACCTCATCAACTTGTTTACCCGGAAGGGGGACAATGCTTTCCCCGAAGCCGTCCAATGGATTTCGTCGGGCGACAATGCGGAAGCCAACCGGCTTTTGGCTGACTTAATCTACCGCTTGGCCGGCAAATACAGCCGATACGGACTTAAAAATATGGCCACCATGATGTTACGTTCCTACATGAAAAACCAAGGCAAAAACAAAGGCCCGCATCACGACCAAATCATGGAATACTACCGGCAAACCCAAGCAAAGGTCAAGGCCATAAAGTAAGCGTTTTGTAAAGGCGGCCCCCAAGGCCGCTTTTTTACGGAATATTCCTACCTTTGCCGCCGATTAAACAAACCACTGATGTTTAGCATAAAAGAAATCATTACGGCTTCCATGGTGCTTTTTGCGGTGATCGACATCGTGGGCAGCATTCCCGTAATTATCGACCTGCGCAAAAAGGTGGGCCATATTCAGTCCGAAAAGGCAAGCATCATTGCCGGGCTCATCATGTTGGCCTTCCTGTTTTTGGGCGAAGAAATCCTCAAATTGGTAGGTATCGACGTGCAATCTTTTGCCGTGGCCGGTTCGTTTATCCTGTTCTTTTTGGCCATGGAAATGATTTTGGGCATCACCCTTTTCCGCGACGAAGAACCCGAAACGGCCACTGTGGTTCCCTTGGCTTTTCCGCTCATTGCAGGCGCCGGAACCCTGACCACCATCCTGACCATCCGGGCCGAATATCACACGCTCAATATTGCCATTGCCATTGTGCTGAACATGATTTTCGTCTATGCCGTGCTCAAAACCTCCCAACGCATCGAACGCTTGCTGGGCAAGTCGGGTATTAACATCATCCGCAAGGTATTCGGCATTATTCTTTTGGCTATTGCCGTAAAATTGTTTGTGAGCAATATTCGTTTGATGTTTCATTGATTTTGGGGTGCTCCACAAGCCGTCGGGGCGCCGGCGGCGGAATGAAATTCCGCTGCCGGCGGCGCAAAAATTTACCGGAAAATGCTTTGATGCGGAATGGGCAAATACGCAAGGGTTAAGCCGGAAAATCCCGCCGGTTTTTTGCGCCGCCGGCCCCGCGCCTTGCGCGGCGCCGGCGCCCCTTGTCTTGCTCCGCAGGCCTCGGAACCCTTCGGTTTCCTCGGCGGCCGGCGAACCCGCAGGGCGGTTTCGCCTTTATTTGTTTTTTTGTTGACAATCAAATGTTTAACGCATTTTGTAGAGACGCCCAAATTGGGCGTCTCTACGGATAAAATTAAACCCCCTTCAACGTTTATTGTTGTAGAGACGCGATGAATCGCGTCTTTACGGGCGGAACGGAACAACCGAATGGCATTACAACCCGCCTACAATGTTTACAATAGCAGAACAACCATGGCGCCCGATGTCCCAACTAAGACAGAATGCGCCGAAGGCCGGCGACTGAGTGCTGCGAACGTAGTGAGCAGTGTATCGAAGCCCCGGCCGGTCAATCCGGTCGCTTCGATACAATTTTTGCTACGCAAAAATCACTCAGCGACCTACATCGCGCCAGGGATGGGAGCGGTATGAGCCGCCGGCGGTGCCGATGGTTTTCCGCCCGGCGGAGGCGCCCGAAGGAAGCCCCACGCACGGGCGGGCGCGGGCGCGCGGCACGCGCGCCCGCGCAAAACCACGGCATCCGCCAAGGCGAATA
>WGAP01000108.1 GCA_015494775.1 Flavobacteriales bacterium
ATGCGAAACAAATTAATTTTCTTGCTTTTTGTGTTTTTTTCGGCCACCGCCCTGCACGCGCAAAACTACTACCGCCTGCGGGTGGATATTACGGTCAAAAAGAAAAATTTCGACGGTACCTATTCGCTTTCCAAGGGAACGGTTTACTACGACAACGTTACCAAAAAAATGGTGATGGATATGTGGTTCCCCTATAAGGAACGCTACGTGATGTATGGCAATATGGTGTATAAGTTCAAAGACGGCAAACTGGTGTCGGCATCGCAAAATCCCGCCCCGCCCGAAACCAGTATTTTCGCGCTGGTGCTCAAAAACAATTTGCAATACTACGGACTGGAAAATTCAGGTTACAAATTGGCCGACATCGAAGAAGACGAAGGAATGGTGATTTCCACTTGGATTCCGCCGGCCAACCTGCAAAAAGCCGTGGGCAAACTGATGATTGCCAACAAAAACGGCCGCATCACGGGCATCATCTTTTTTAGCACCGAAGATGACAAAAAGCCCGTGAGCAAGCAGTTTTTCGAAGAATACCGCAATGTGCAGGGCGTTCAATTTCCCACGCGTATGGTGCAATTTTTCTACGACAAACAAGGCAACGAGTCCATTCAACAAACCGAATTCAAAAATATTGTAATCGATGAAAAGGGTCATAACGATATATATGATTTTCCTATCGAGCGCTATGCTGTGGGCGCAGGGGGCTAATCCGCCGCAGGTTCCTTCATACATCGGTTTGACCCGCAAGGGGATGGATGCGCCGGTGCACCGGCACGATTGGAGCGGGCCCTTGCGGCATGCCCATAACGAAGCCGTGTTTGTTTTCGGCTTGCTGTATTGGACTTATAAAAATTTTATCTCGTCCCAAGACATTGATTCCTGCGTGTTCGTGCCTTCGTGTTCCACTTATATGATTTTGGCCATTCAAAAACACGGTGTGTTTATCGGCTTCCTGGAAGGCATGGACCGACTGACCCGTTGTTCGCCCTTTGCCAACGGGCATTATCCCATAAACCCGCAAGCACGTAAATATGAAGACCCGGTGGATTAGAAGATTGGTTTGGTTGTTGATGTTGACCGGCGGGGCCCTACGGGCCCAGGAAAGGCCGGCGACCGACAGTTTGTCGCCAACGAAAGATACGCTCAGGGCAAAGCCCGCCAAGGAAAACCTGTTTGATGCGCAGCACAGCCGGCGCTTTGCCGATTACTTGTTTCGCACCGGTCAATACGATTATGCCACCGAGGAATACCAACGGGTGGCTTTCCTGCAACCGGACGATGCCTATCCGCGTATGCAAATCGTAAAGGCCCAGGAAGGCAAAAAGGATTATTACCGCGCCTTGGGCTATTTTGAAATGTTTTTCCCGCGCTTCGACACCTTGCAGGTTCCTTTCCAAAAGGAAGCCATTAAATTGTATGTGCTCAACGGCGAATACGGCACGGCCCGCAAACGGCTGTGGGCGTCGCGCCTGGACACTACGCGTAAGCATACCTTGAACCTGGGCATTACCCTGATGGAAAAAAAATGGAAAGATGCCTTGGCCCAATACCACCGGCGGGAAAATATTTTGCGCGACCCGGTTTTTCATCAGTTCGGCCTTGCGGCCCAAAGGCGTTTGGAGCACCGGAACAAAAGCCCGCTGCTGGCGGCCGGGCTGTCGGCGGTGGTGCCGGGTTTGGGCAAGGTTTATACCAAGAACTACGGCGATGCCTTGATGAGTTTTCTGTTTGTGGGACTCAATGCCTGGCAGGCCTGGCGGGGTTTTCGCAAGCAAGGCGTGCGCAGCGTGCACGGGTGGATTTTTGCCGGATTCGGCGTTTCGTTTTACCTGGGTAATGTATGGGGCTCGGCCAAGGCGGCCAAACGTTATAACCGTAAATTGGACAAAGCGGCAACCGATGAAGTCAGGGCTGTTTTTGAGTATAATTTATAGTCTGCTGAGCTTGACCTTGCAGGCGCAAGATGTGGCGGGCACCGAACGCCTGGCCGATACTTTTATGCGGCACGGTCAATACGAAACCGCTTTCAAATATTACCAGCGCGCCTTTTTCTTTGCGTCCAAAACCAAAGCCCCCGAACTCTACGGAAAAATGGGCGAATCGTCGTTGATGGCCGGAAAATACGATTTTGCCCGTCAGTATTTCCACAAGGCGCAGCTGATCGAACAAAACGACAGTTTGCGTGCCGAATGGTTCCTGAAAAAGGTTACGGCCGTGGTGTTGCAAAAGCGTTTCAAACTGGCCTTGCTGGAAATGCTCAATTATCGCGGCCCGTTGCTTCCGCATCAACGCGTGTATGCCGAATACCTGAAAGGGTTGAGTTATTTCGGAATGGAAAAATTCGACCTGGCGCACCGGCATTTCGAAGCGGCACTGCCGCCGGGCGACAGTTTGGCCCGCCAACGCCTTAACCTGCTTTTCCGGCGCAAAAACCTGATGCGGCCCAATCCCACGGCCGCCAAATGGATGAGTATGTTTGTGCCGGGCGCAGGACAAATTTATGCCGGCGATTGGAAAAACGGGCTTAATTCGTTTTTCCTGAACGGGCTTTTGGCTTATTTGATATTGCGCGATGCCTACACCTATTCGTTTTGGGACAGTTTTGCGGGTATTTTCCCTTGGTTGCAACGTTATTATACGGGCGGCTACCAACGGGCCGAAAAAATTGCCGAGCAAAGACGTAGGGAAAAACGGGCCAGGATTTTCCGGCAAACTTATGATTTGATTTTTCAAACAAAGTCCAAAAGCGCGGCGGAATGAAAACCATCGGATTGTGGCTCGGGTTTTTCATACTTTCATCCGCATTGCACGCCCAGGATTTTTTGGGCGCCGAAAGTGCCGAATACCGCGTTTTGGATGCCATCCACCGCTTCGATTACCAGGAAGCGCAGCAAATAATGGAAGCCGAAAAGGGCCGTATCAGTCCGGCGGAATATCATTTTTTGAAAGTCAATTATTTTTGGTGGTTATGGATTTCGGCCCAAAAAGTGCCGGGCTATCGGGATTCGCTCATCCTGCACATGGACCGCGTGGACAAGCTGACCGAAGGGCGAACGAAGGAATCCGCCAAATTGTATTACATCCGCCTGATGAATTACGGATTTCGTTACCGGCTGGCCTTTAAGGAAGAGCGTTTTGTGAGCGGATTGATTTACGCCCAACGCACGGCCAACCGCATCCGTTTTGCCCTGGACAATGCCCAAAAGTCGCCCTTTTTGAAGCTGACGGCGGCCATTTATCTGTTTTCGACCGGCTACGGGAAGGAACATTACTGGTATTTGCGGCCTTATTTCCTGCTTATTCCCGAAGGAAACGAATCCCTGGGCTTGCAGTATTTGCATGAATTGACCCGATCGAAAAACCGGGTGTTGGCCACCGAAGCCCGCTATGTGTTGGCCCGGATTTATATGGATATTTTGAACCGGTATGACAAGGCCTTGGATATGCTCAAAGTGCTTGTCAACGAGTATCCGCACAATTTGTTTTACTTGGCCTTGTATATTCAAAGCAAGGAAAAATTAAACCTGGAATTTTCCAACGATGCACAGCGCTACGCCCTTTCGTTCCGCCAAACGGATTTCCTGCTCCCGGCCCAAAGGGATTATTATGCCGACTGGCGAAACATCGAATAACCGGCCGTTAGAACAAGGGTTCGGTCATCTCCTTCGGCTTTGGCATATCCAATAATTTCAGTAGCGTAGGCGCAATATTGGCCAGGATGCCGTTTTTCAGTCGGGGATGAACGCGCTTGCTTACCAAAATCACCGGCACGGGATTGGTGGTGTGGGCCGTGTTGGGCGAACCGTCGGGATTGACCATTTTGTCGGCATTGCCGTGGTCGGCCAGGATGATGATGTCATAACCCTTGTCCAGGGCCAAAGGGATGAGCCGGCTCAGGTTCCGGTCCACCGTTTCCACGGCCTTGACGGCGGCATCGAAATCACCGGTGTGGCCCACCATATCGCCGTTGGCATAGTTGAGCACCACCAAATCGGGCGGGTCTTTGCGCAGGCGTTCCATCAGGGCGTCGGTAACTTCGTTGGCGCTCATTTCGGGTTTGAGGTCGTAGGTGGCCACTTTGGGCGAAGGGATGAGGATGCGCGTTTCGCCCGGGAAAGGTTCTTCGCGCATACCCGAAAAGAAAAAGGTAACATGCGGATATTTTTCGGTTTCGGCAATGCGCAGTTGGGTTTTTCCGGCCCGGGATACGAGTTCGCCCAAGGTGTTTTGCAAATCCTCCTTGGGGAAAACCACGTGGATATTTTTGAACGTATCGTCGTAGTTGGTCATGGTAACGAAGTAGAGCGGCAATTTGTGCATGCCGTAATCGGGAAAATCTTCCTGCGAAAGGGCGCGGGTGAGCTGACGTCCGCGGTCGGTGCGGAAGTTGAAAAAGATGACCACATCGCCGGGTTCGATTTTGCCTACGGGGCGGCCCTGCGGGTCCACATGCACAATCGGTTCGATAAACTCATCGGAAACGCCGCGGTCGTAGCTTTCGCGGATGGCCTTCAAAAGGTCGGTGGCCGGATGTCCTTGCCCGTTGACCATGGCATTGTAGGCCTTGGCGATACGTTGCCACCGGCGGTCGCGATCCATGGCGTAGTAGCGGCCCGTGACGGTAGCGATTTGTGCTTTGGTGCCACGAATGTGTTCCTGCAAATCGCGGATAAAGCCCAAGCCGGAATGCGGATCCACATCGCGGCCGTCGGTAAAGGCGTGGATGTAAACCGGCACATCATATTGGCGCGCCATATCGAGCAGGGCAAACAAATGCTTGATGTGCGAATGCACGCCACCGTCGGATACCAAACCCAACAGGTGGACTTTTTTGCCGTGTTCGCGGGCATATTCAAAGGCGCGGCGCAAGGTTTCGTTACGGAAAAACGAGCCGTCGTCGATGGCCTTGTTGATTTTGACCAAATCCTGATATACGATGCGTCCGGCGCCCAGGTTCATGTGGCCCACTTCGGAATTGCCCATTTGGCCGTCGGGCAGGCCTACGTTGCCGCCGTCGGTGCGAAGCGTGGCATGCGGATATTTTTCCCACAGCATGTCCATAAAGGGCGTGTTGGCCCGTGCTATGGCCGACACCCGGGGGTCGGGATTGATGCCCCAGCCGTCCAGGATGATGAGCATGGCCCGGCGGGGGGCGGATTTATCGTCTTGATTCATTGGCTTGCGAATTAACAGGACAAAGTTACGGCAAAAATGCGGGGGAAATACCGAAAGAAGTCATTAAAATTGCATGATTTTCACTGCCAAACCGCCGTTAGCATTTCCCCCCGGCGTTGCTGCGCCATGTGCGAGACAAATTTTGCGGCTCCGGCAGCCCGTTCCGGTCTGCCTGCGCCGGCCGCATCAGCCCTACG
>WGAP01000109.1 GCA_015494775.1 Flavobacteriales bacterium
ACGATGCCGTGCGGGTGGCACGCGGTAAATCCAAGGGCGAAGATTTGCTCATTGCCGCCATGGATTTCGGTTTTATCGGCGGTTCGATGGGTTCGGTGGTGGGCGAAAAAATCACGCGCGCCATGGACTATGCCGCCGAACATAAAATTCCGCTTGTAGTGATAGCCAAATCGGGCGGTGCGCGTATGCAGGAAGCGGCCATTTCGTTGATGCAGTTGGTCAAAACTTCGGCGGGTGTGGCCCGGATGCAAAAAGCCGGCGTGCCCTACATTTCCTTGCTTACCGACCCTACCACGGGAGGAACCACCGCTTCCTTTGCCATGCTGGGTGATATTAACATTGCCGAGCCCAATGCGCTCATCGGCTTTGCCGGGCCGCGGGTGATTAAGGAAGCCACGGGAAAGGATTTGCCCGAGGGTTTCCAACGTTCGGAATTTGTACTTGAACACGGATTTCTGGATCAAATCATTCACCGCAAACAACTCAAAGACAAAATCAACCTGTTCCTGGATTTGATTTTGAACCGGCCCGTAAGAGCTTAAATGACAATAAACTGTATTTGATTTTAAACGGCGCCCGGAAATTTCCGGGCATTATTTTTCCGTTAATCGAAATAAGCGATTTTCCCGTTTGATTTTTTTCGTCCCAATATCATTTTTTTTTCGTCTAATCTTGTTACATTTGGCAGGATAAACAAACGACAAAAACCATAATATCATGAAACAATTTCCCAAGTTTATCGGCGACGCCAACGAAGCCGTGGCGCGGGTTGCCCATAAAATCAACGAAGTGTGTGCCATTTATCCGATTACACCTTCGTCGCCCATGGGCGAACATGCCGATGCGTTGAGTGCCAAAGGCCATAAAAATATTTGGGGCCAAGTGCCGCGCATTATCGAGATGCAGAGCGAAGGGGGCGCTTCGGGTGCCGTGCACGGATCGTTGCAGGGTGGTGCATTGACGACCACCTTTACGGCCTCGCAAGGCCTATTGCTGATGATTCCCAATATGTACAAAATCGCAGGTGAACTTTTACCTACGGTTTTCCATATTGCCGCCCGTACCGTAGCCACGCACGCACTGTCCATTTTCGGCGACCACTCCGACGTGATGGCCACACGCCAAACCGGTTTTGCCATGTTGTTCGGCGGCTCGGTGCAAGAAGCGCAGGATTTCGCCTTGTTGGCCCAAGTGGCATCATTGCGTTCGCGCGTGCCTTTCCTGAACGTTTTCGACGGGTTCCGCACTTCGCACGAAATCCAAAAAATCGATGCCATTCCCGATGAGATTTTGAAGGAAATGATGCCCGAAGAGGAAATCATGGCCTTCAAAAAACGCTCCTTGGACCCCGATGCACCCAAATTGCGCGGTTCGTCGCAAAACCCCGACGTGTTTTTCCAAAACCGTGAACGGGCCAATCCCTACTACCTCAAAACTCCCGAAATCGTTAAGGAAGTTTTTGACAAATTCTACGAACTCACCGGACGCCGTTACGAACTCTACCAATACTACGGTGCGCCCGATGCCGAACGCGTCGTTATTCTGATGGGTTCGGGTGCCGGTGCCGCCATCGAAACCGTGGAAGAATTGAACAAACGCGGCGAAAAAGTGGGTGCTTTGGTGGTACGGCTCTATCGTCCCTTCTCGGTCAAAGATTTTGTGGACGCCATTCCCGAAACGGTCAAGAAAATCGCCGTACTCGACCGCACCAAAGAATCCGGTTCCATCGGCGAACCGCTCTACCTGGACACGGTCAATGCCTTTGTGGAATCCGGTCGTCCGATGCCCAAAATCGTGGGCGGACGCTACGGACTCTCGTCCAAGGAATTTAATCCGCAAATGGTCAAAGGTATTTTTGACGAACTGACCAAAGACCAGCCCAAAAACCACTTTACGGTGGGCATTATCGACGATGTTACGCACACCAACCTGGACATTGACCCGGATTTCAAGATCCAATCCCGGGCCAAGGCCTTTATGTTCTACGGCTTGGGTTCCGACGGAACAGTGAGTGCCAACAAAAACTCCATCAAAATCATCGGGGAAACCACCGACAATTACGTACAAGGTTACTTCGTTTACGACTCCAAAAAAGCCGGTGCCCGTACCGTATCGCACTTGCGTTTCGGTCCCGAACCCATACGTTCCACTTATCTGATCGACGAGGCCGAATTTGTGGGTGTGCATCAATTCGATTTTATTCAAAAATTCAATCTGGCCGCCAAGGTCAAAAAAGGCGGTGTGTTGCTCCTGAACTCGCCTTTTGACAAGGATAAAATTTGGGACCAATTGCCCAAAGCCGTTCAGCAAACCATCATTGACAAACAATTGCAATTCTACGTGATCGATGCTTCCAAGGTGGCCTATGAGGCCAAACTCGGCCGCCGCATCAATACGGTTTTGCAAACGGCTTTCTTTGCCATTTCGGGCGTGTTGCCGCAAGAAGAAGCCATCCAAAAAATCAAAAACGCCATTGTCAAATCCTATTCACACAAAGGCGACCATATCGTTCAGATGAACTTCAATGCGGTGGACAAAGCGCTCGAATTCCTTCAAAAAGTGGATTATCCTTCGCAAGTTACGTCCACACGCGATTTCGAACCGGTGATGGATCCCCGTGCACCCGAATACGTCAAAAACGTACTCGGAAAAATCTACGCCGGCGAAGGCGACAGCTTGCCAGTGAGCGCCTTTGAACCCGACGGAACCTTCCCGCTGGGCACGGCCAAATACGAACGTCAAAACATTGCCGACTTCGTTCCCGTGTGGGACGATGTAAACCTGTGTACGCAATGTAACAAGTGTGTGGAAATTTGTCCTCACTCGGCTATTCGCGCCAAAATTGTTAAACAAGAAGACCTTGAAGGTGCACCGGAGGGCTTCCGTTCGGTTGCCATCAAAGGCCGCTACGAAGGCGTAGATACCTACGTACTTCAAGTGGACCCCGTCCACTGTACCGGTTGTCAATTGTGTGTGGCCGTATGTCCGGCCGAAAGCAAGGAAACCGAAGGTTTCAAAGCCATCAATATGCACCCGCGGCTCGAAGTACAACCCGTGGAAGAGCCCTTCTGGGATTTCTTTGTGGAACTGCCGTGGTACGACCGCAAAAAACTCAAACTTTCCACCATCAAAAACGTGGAATTCCTCGAATCGCTCTTTGAATATTCGGGTGCTTGTCCCGGCTGTGGCGAAACGCCTTATATCCGTATGGTTACCCAACTGTACGGCGACAGCAGTTTGATAGCCAACGCCACGGGTTGCTCGTCGATTTACGGCGGTAACCTGCCTACCACGCCCTACACGACCAATGCGTTGGGTCAAGGGCCTGCTTGGGCCAACTCCCTGTTCGAGGATAACGCCGAATACGGTTTGGGTATGCGTTTGGCCCTCAACGCCAAACAGCGTGAGGCCTACGACCTGCTCAAACGACTCGAAGACTACGTGGGCAGCGACCTTGTGCAAGCCATCCTGAACAACCCCGAAAGCAACGAGGAAGAAAAAGAGCAACAACTCCAAAACATCAAGGCCGTGCGCGCCGCCTTGCAAGGCGTTGATAATCCCGATGCCAAACGCCTGCTCGTTATGGCCGATTATCTGCGCAAAAAATACGTGTGGATTGTAGGCGGTGACGGTTGGGCTTACGACATCGGTTACGGCGGTTTGGATCACGCCTTGGCTTCGGGCGAAAACATCAACGTTTTGGTGCTCGACACCGAGGTTTATTCCAACACCGGCGGCCAGGCGTCCAAAGCTACGCCGCTGGGAGCCAGTGCCAAGTTCGCCGTGGCAGGTAAACGCACGCCCAAAAAAGACCTGGCCCTGCAAGCCATTGCCTACGGTAATGTGTATGTGGCTCAAATCGCCATCGGGGCCAAGGAACAACAGGCATTGCGGGCCATCAAGGAAGCGGCCGAATACGACGGACCGTCCATCATCATTGCCTATTCGCATTGTATCGAACACGGCTACGGTATGGAAGACGGTGCTTTCCACCAACAATTGGCCGTCAAGTCCGGTTTCTGGCCCTTGTTCCGCTACAATCCCGAAAAACCCGCAGGCAAACGTTTCTCCTTGGACAGCAAAGCGCCCGAAATTCCCCTTTCGGATTTCATCTACAAGGAAGCCCGCTTTGCGCGACTCATCAAGGAAAATCCCGAAAACGCCGAGCAACTCCTGCAAATGGCCCAGGAAGAAGTCAATGCGCGTTGGGAACGCCTGCAAATATTCTCCAACCTCTAATAGCGGAAACAGGCGAATGCATCAAACCGTCCGGAATGTCCGGGCGGTTTTGTTTTTGTGTTGTTGGGGCGCTTTGAAGCCCTTCGGGCTTACTCCGCGGCTCCCGACATTGCTTGCGCGATGTACGGGACAGACTCCACAAGCCGGCAGGGCGCCGGCGGCGGAATGAAATTCCGCTGCCGGCGGCGCAAAAATTTACCGGCAAATGTTTTAATAATGGGTTTGGTGATTTTTTCAACGCCTTGATAAGGTAAATCCCGTCGGTTTTTGCGCCGCCGGCCCCGCGCTTTGCGCGGCGCCGGGGCGTCCGAATAAAAAATAACTTAAACCCGCTGCATTTGCATAAAAATATCCACCGCTTCGCGGGCAGGGCCCACATCGTGCACGCGGAGCAAGCGGGCGCCTTTTTGTAAGGCAATCATATGAACGGCCGTGGTGGCGCTGAGCATTTCGTCGGGTGTGCCGCCCAGGAGTTTGTAGAGCATGGATTTGCGCGAGAGCCCGACCATCAGGATTTTGTCGTGCCACAGAAAAGTATCCAAATGTTTGAGTATGCGGTAGT
>WGAP01000110.1 GCA_015494775.1 Flavobacteriales bacterium
ATCGACCCCTACCTGCCCGTGGTGATGATTACCAAGTCCGAAGAAGAAAACATCATGGAAGAAGCCATCGGCAAGGAAATTACCGATTACCTCATCAAACCCATCAATCCCAACGAAATTATCGTCAGCTTGAAAAAAATCTTCCGCAAGCGCGACCTGGTTACCGAACAATCCCTGCAAGATTACCAAAGGGAATTCCGAAGCATTGCCATGGATTTGTCCTACACCGATACCTGGGACGGATGGGTGGAACTTTACAAAAAATTGCTCTACTGGGACCTTAAATTGGACGAAATCGACGACCGCCAGATGCGCGAAATTTTCGAAGGCCAAATGGCCGAAGCCAACCGCGCCTTTTTCCGCTTTGTGGAACAAAACTATGAAGAACGGATTAACGAACCGGACGATACCTTGCCTGCGTTGAGCCACGAAGTGCTTTCGCGCCACCTCTTGCCCGACACGGACAAACCCGTTTTGCTGGTGGTCATCGACAATTTGCGCTACGACCAATGGATGAGCATTTATCCCCTGCTCAAAGACCGTTTCCGCCTGCGTGCCGAACACGCCTATTACAGCATCCTGCCTACCGCCACCCAATATGCCCGCAATGCGCTGTTTGCCGGAATGATGCCCGCGCAAATCAAAAAGCGTTTTCCGCAATATTGGAAAGACGATCCCGACGAAGGCGGGAAAAACCTTCACGAACGTGAATTTTTCGCCGATTTCCTGCAACGCAAAAAAGTCCGGGCCGATATGGAATTTTTCAAAATCCTCAATTACCGTTTCGGCGAGCGCACGGCCCGCGAGATTCCTTCTTTGGGCGCCAAGGATATTATCGTAACGGTTTACAACTTTGTGGATATGATTTCCCATGCCAAAACCGAAATGGATATGATCAAGGAATTGGCCGCCAACGACCAGGCCTACCGCGCCCTGACGGCCACTTGGTTCGAAAATTCGCCACTCTACCACATCATCGAAGCGGCCGCCCGCCAAGGCCGGTCTATCCACCTGACCACCGACCACGGCACCATCAATGTCAAACGGCCCACCAAGGTCATCGGCGACAAGCAAACCAGCTTGAATCTACGCTACAAATTGGGCCGCAGTTTGACCTACAACGAAAAGGACGTGATGGCCTGCAAACATCCCGAACGCCTCCAATTGCCTTCGCCCTACGTGGGCGGAACCTACATTTTTGCCCGCGAAGACTATTTCTTTGTCTATCCCAACAACTACACCCACTACGCCCAACATTTCCGCAACACCTACCAGCACGGCGGCATCTCCTTGCAGGAAATGATTGTGCCTTATGTGATTTTGGAGCCGAAGTAATAATTTTTTGACGCTCCGAAGCCCTTCGGGCTTCTGCACGGCTCCGGGAACCTGCGCTTTTTATTAAAAATAAATCGCAAATCATTGAAAATCAATTCAAAATTCAAAATTTAGCATTCACAATTAAATTTGCGCCAGGGATGGGAGCGGTTATGCGCGGGCGGCGCGCCGTAGGCCTGCCGTGGCGGCGGGGCGACCGGCAGGAAGCCACGTCCGCCACGCTTGCAGGGCAAGAGCGGGCCGCCCGCGCATTTGAGCGGACAGCCCGGTCCCGACATCGCGCAAGCGATGTGCGGGAGGCGCCCTAAAAATTAAAAAAATCCCTATGCACGCTATATGTAACATTACTTGCTTCATTTAATCCTTTCTATAAAGAAAAATGCGTAATTTGTCCTTGCAAATAACGTCCCGGATGAAAACTTACCTCGGATTGCTGTTGATTTTTGCCCTCGGGCCGCTTCGCGGCCAACAGGTGTGGGACCTGAACCATTGCCTCCTACGGGCGCAAAAGAACAACTTGCAAGTCATCAGCGCACAAACCGATGTGCAGGCAAGCCAATGGGACGCCCGGGCCGAAAAATACAACGCTTTCCCCGCCCTCAACGCCGGCACCCGGGCCAATTGGAACTACGGGCTTACGCAAAATCCCACCACCGGCGTGTTGGAAAACCAAACCATTTTCGGCAATTCCGTTTCGCTCACGGCCGATATGCCACTGTTCAACGGCTTTGCGCTGCGCACCAAACGCTACTTGGCCAACCTGAATTTGGATTTGGCCCGCAACCGTCTGCAATCGGTGCTGCGCAAGGTTCAAACCGATGTGGTAAGCGCCTACCTGTCGGTGCTGGTGGCCACCGAAAATCTTAAAGCCGCCCGGGCACAGGAAGAAGATACCCGGGCACAAATCGAAAAAATGCGCGAACTGGTCCGCCAAGGCGCGCGCCCGCTGAGCGACCTCAAAGACCTGGAAGCCCAGGGCGCCAACGACCGGTTGCAAACCGTGCAGGCACAAAACAACCTGGCCATGGCCCGCCTTCAATTGGGCCAATTGCTCCTCCTGGAACATCCCGACTCCATCCGCATCGACACGCGCCCCGAAGATTTTCCGGTCAGCGAAAAATGGTTGCTCTATTCGCCCGACAGCTTATACACGGCCTACCTGGACAATCAGCCCGATGTTCGTGCCGCCCGTATCCAAAACGACTTGGCACGCCAACAGGCCCGGCTGACACGTAGCAGTTATTATCCGGGCATTAGCATTTTTGCCAATTGGAACAGCCGCTTTGTGGATCGCCCTTCGATTACCGGCTTCGAACTCGACCCCGACAATCCCTATCGCGTCATCGGAATAACCCAAAACACGCACGAAAACGTTTTGGCACCCAACTACCGCCGCATCACCGGCCCGCCCGACCCCTACTTTACCCAGCTGGACAACAACAAGGGGTTTGTAGTGGGTATCTCGGTCAATATTCCGATTTTTAACCGCTTCAAAACCCGCTATGCGGTGCGCAAAGCCCGTGTGGAACAGGAAAAAGCCAAGTGGCAAATCCGTCAGCAGGAACAAAATTTCCGTAACCTCGTTTACCGGCTCCACACCGATGCGCGCAACGCACGTGCCAAGCGCGATGCCGCACGCCAAAACTTCGAAGCCGCCCGGACGGCCTACGATTATGCCCGTGAAAAACTGGATGCCGGAATGATTTCTCCCTACGATTTCAGCAACATTAAAACGCGTAAAATGCAAGCCGAAGCCCGTTATATTTCGGCCAAATACGAATATTTGCTCAAACTCAAACTCCTGGAAATGACCCTGGAAAATCCCCAAGGACAATGAAGATAAAAACCAAACATATCGTTATCGGCGGCCTGGTGCTGGTGGGCCTGCTTACGTGGTGGATGCGCTCGCGCGACAAATCCGGCGGATTAAATGTGGAAACGGCCGTGGTGCATCCCGGTGCCATAACCGAAACGGTGATGGCCTCGGGAACCGTACGCCCCGAAAAAGAAGTGAAAATCTCGCCCGAAGTGTCGGGCGAAATCATTGAACTACGCGTCAAGGAAGGCCAACACGTGCACAAGGGCGATTTGCTCATTCGCATCAACCCCGACCTTTATCAGTCGGCCTTGGAACGTGCCCGTGCATCCTTGGCCAATGCCCGTGCCCAATTGCAACAGCAAAAATACCGTCTGGGTTTGGCCCGTACCGAATTTGAGCGTAGCCGCAAATTGTTCGACAAAGGCATTGTGGCCCCCAAGGATTTCGAAAAGGCCAAAACGGATTACCGGCTGGCCCAATCGGCCTACGAAGCCGCACGCTTTCAGGTGCAAAGCGCACAAGCCAACCTCAGCGAAGCCCGCGATAACCTCAAACGCACCGTCATTTATGCTCCTATGGATGGCACCGTGACCAAACTCAATGTGGAAGCGGGCGAACGCGTGGTGGGCACCAAGCAAATGGCCGGTACCGAAATGCTTCGCATTGCCGATTTGCGCAAAATGCAAATCCTGGCCGAAGTAAACGAAAACGACATTGTCAAAATCCATCAGGGCGATAGCGTACGCATCGAAATCGAAGCTTTTCCGGGGCGCAGTTTTCGCGGCATTGTCAACGAAATTGCCAATTCGCCCGTAACCACCAAGGCCGGCACCGACCAGGTGGTCAATTTTCAGGTCAAAATCGGCATCCTGCCCCAATCCTACCGGGATTTGATGCAAGGACACGAAAAATCCTATTCGCCTTTCCGCCCCGGAATGACCGCCACGGTGGAAGTGATTACCGCCAGCAAACAAAACATCCTTACCGTGCCCTTGTCGGCCGTAACAGTAAGGACGGGCAAAGGCGGCAAATCACGTGAAATCGTGTTTGTTTACCACAATGGATTGGCCCGCCGAAAACCGGTTAAAACGGGTATTCAAGACGAAGAAAAAATTGAAATCGTCCGCGGACTGACCAAGGGCGACACCGTTATCACCGGCCCTTACGAAGCCGTTTCGCGGCGTCTGCGCGACAGTGTGCGCGTGGAAATCACCGCCAAAGGCGAAAAACACCGCCGCGGCAAGTTCCGATACAAAGGCAAACGACGAAAAAAATAACTTCCTTGCTGCGCGCGCCTTTTGTTTTTCCGGCCTTTTTGGAACCGCTTTTCCCCGGCGCTTTGTTTCGTGTTCCGGTCGATGAGCCGCTACTTTACCTCACTTTCGACGATGGCCCCACACCCGAAGTAACGCCTTGGGTTTTGGATGTTTTGGCCCGCTACAATGCCCGGACGGTATTTTTTGTCGTGGGCGAAAAGGTGCTGCATCATCCCCGCCTGATCCAATCCGTCTTGGAAGCCGGACATCGTTTGGGCAATCATACTTTTCATCATTTGAACGGATGGAAAACGCCGTTGAACGATTATTTGACCGACACGGAAAAGGCCGCATCGGCGCTTTCGCCTTATATCAACGAAGCGCATCCTCTGTTCCGCCCGCCCTACGGGCGAATAACGCCCGGGCAATTCCGCTTGCTCAAACAAAAATACCGCATCGTGCTTTGGAAGCGGCTTTCGTTGGATTACGACCCGAACATCCCCGTAAATAAAATTCTGCATTATTTCCAAAAAAATATCCGCCCCGGCGATATTATCGTTTTTCACGACAGCCGGAAAAGTTTTCCCAGACTCCGGCAAATTCTGCCTCCGCTTCTGGAATACTGGCAGCGGGCGGGTTTTCGCTTTGAAAATAATTTCTAAAAAGTTTTTATATATTTGTCCAAAATATACCTTAACAAAAAACAATTACTATGGGAATGCTTAAAGAATTCAAGGAATTTGCCATGAAAGGCAACCTGATCGACATTGCCGTCGGTTTTGTGATGGGTGCCGCCTTCAAGGAAGTGGTAACCACCTTTACCGGCGGAATCGTATCACCGCTTATCGGTTTGATATTCAACACCGATATGAAACAATGGAAATTATTGCTCAAAGAAACCACGGGACCCGACGGGAAAGTGAAACAAATCTTTTTGGAATACGGAACCTTCCTCACGGCCTTGACGGACTTTATCATCATCGCCTTTGTGATGTTCCTGTTTGTCAAAGCCGTTAACAGTATGAAGAAGAAGAAAGAAGAAGCGCCTGCCGCTCCGCCCGAACCTTCCAACGAAGAAAAATTGCTTACCGAAATTCGCGATTTGTTGAAAAAATAATCCGTAATTTTTCGAAAAAAACAAAGAGGTTCCTTCGGGGGCCTCTTTTTTTGGCCTACAAATTGTGGATTAGACAAATTACAAGCTAACTTGGTAAAAAATATAAACCACAGAGTTGCAAATTGTAATAATTCGGAAATCAAAAGAAACTCCGTGTAACGCTGTGGTAAAAAATAAAAAAACCACAGAGTAACACAGAGTAATATTTCACAGAGTAACACAGAGTAAAAATTGGATAAAAAGCAAAATCGGAATAAATGGAAAGTAAAACTCTGTGAAACGCTGTGCCGAACTCTGAGAAACTCCGTGGTAAAAAAAATAAAATTAACCACAGAGTCACACAGAGTAAATTTCACAGAGTCGCACAGAGTAGTAATTCGGAAATCAAAAGAAACTCCGTGTAACTCTGTGTCGAACTCTGTGAAACTCCGTGGTAAAAAAATATCAAACCACAGAGTCACACAGAGTAGTAATTCGGAAATCAAAAAATGCTGTGGTAAAAATTTGGAATTGATATAAAATTTATTCCAATCAATGTTTGAACAACAGGAAGATTTCAAAAAACCTATATTTTCCGCAAACGCATAAATCGTTTTTGTCCGGCATAGGTCAAAAATTCATAATCCAATTGCCGTTCCCGGGCCGTTTGTTCCAAGCTTGCCGTGCATCGCGGATTGATTTCGAAATACAAACGGGCGCCTTCACCGGATTGTTTCGTAAAAAAATCCATTATTTTACGGTAGTAAACCACCGGATCCGCCGCGGGCACAAATAAGGCCTCCGCCGGTTCGTATTCCTTGACGCGCCGGTGCATATCCGGCTTTTCGTCCGGCAACACGTAGGGCGGATTGGACACCACCACATCCCAAGGGCCCGAAGGGAAGCGTCCGGCCAAAATATCACCTTCGACCCAACGTATTTCCAAATCGTTGTTTCGGGCATTTTGGCGGGCCAATTCCAATACGCCGCTTTGGAAATCCATTCCCGTAACTTCGGCCTGCGGAAAACATTTTTTGAGCGCCAAGGCCAAACATCCGCTGCCGGTGCCCACGTCCAAAATGCGTTTCGGGCTCGATGCTTCCGAACAAATCATGTGGGCCAACCGTTCGGTTTCGGGACGCGGTATAAGCACGCGATTGTCCACTAGCAAGCGCAATCCGTAAAATTCCGTTTCGCCGGCCACGTATTGCCAAGGTTCGCCTGCCGCCAAACGCCGGATTATCGCTTCAACTTCCGGAATTTCAACCTTTTTATCCGGCCGGGCAAAATAAGTCGTGCGCGAAATGCCCGTTTGCCGTTCCAGGAACAGGAAAAACAACCAGTCGGCTTCGGCGGGCGGATACACGCCGGCCAACTGCCGGATAAACCTTTCGCGATGTTGCTGCAAGGTCATCATCAATGGATTACACCCGAACCCAAGAGTTCGTCCTCCACATACCAAGCCACAAACTGCCCACGGGCCACGCCTTGTTGCGGCTCGTCGAAGCGGACGAAAAGGGCATCGTCGAAGGCATACAAACGGGCTTTTTGCAAGGGTTGTTGGTGGCGGATGCGCGCCATCACGTCCAAGGTTTCGCCCGCTTGCAAGGCCAAATCCTCGCGTATCCAATGCACATCGGCCTTCGGAATTTTGATGGCCTGCCGGTAAAGTCCGGGATGCGTATAATGCTCGCCGATATACACGGTGTTGGTTTCCGTGTCGGTGCCTATCACAAAGGTGCGATGCTTGAATCCGCCGATATTAAGCCCTTTGCGCTGCCCGATGGTAAAATAATGCGCCCCCTGATGGCGGCCCACTACGCGCCCGTCCTCGGGCCGGTAAGCATAGGGCCGGGCCAAATATTCCAATTCGTCGCGCAGGGTTTCGAATTTTTCGGGCCGGGGAAGCCGTTCGTAATAATCGCGCGGAATGAGCACCACATCGCCTTCTTTGGGCGCCAATTGCTGCCGTAGAAAGTCGGGCAGATTGACCTTGCCCACAAAGCAAAGCCCCTGCGAATCCTTTTTGTCGGCCGTGATCAATCCGGCCTCGCGGGCTATTTCCCTTACGCGTGTTTTTTCCAGACCGCCCAACGGAAAAAGGGCGTGCGCCAATTGTTCCTGCGAGAGTTGGCAAAGAAAATAGGACTGATCCTTGCGCGGGTCCACCCCGGCCAGCAGCCGGTGCACTTTGCGCCCCCCGATGTTAACCGTATCGCGGCGGGCGTAATGTCCCGTAGCCACATAATCGGCGCCCAACTTACGGGCTTCGTCCCAAAACAGGTCGAATTTAACCTCGCGATTGCACAAAATGTCGGGATTGGGCGTGTGGCCGCTTGCGTATTCGCGGAACATATAATCGATGACGCGCCTGAAATATTTTTCGCGAAAATCGAAAATCCTGAACGGAATACCCAAATGCCGGGCCACGGCGCGGGCGTCCTCACTGTCTTTGATCCAGTGCATTTCGTCGGTTTTGATGTAGCGCGTATCGTCCCAGTTGAGCATAAAGGCCCCGATGACCTCATAACCTTGGTCCAGGAGCAATTTGGCCGCCACCGACGAATCCACGCCGCCCGACAGTCCTACCACAACACGTCCTTTGTTGGTCATAAAACGCGGTTTATCCGCTTCAAAATTAAGTCAAAATATCCGGCCGGACATATTTTTGGTTTTTTGGGCGCCCCCCGCACATCGCTACGCGATGTCGGGGCCGGGCTGTCCGCTCAAATGCGCGGGCGGCCCGCTCTTGCCCTGCAAGCGTGGCGGACGTGGCTCCCCACCGGTCGCCCCGCCGCCACGGCAGGCCTGCGGCGCGCCGCCTGCGCATAACCGCTCCCATCCCTGGCGCTAATTTAATTATGAATTCTAAATTTTGAATTGATTATCAGTGATTTACAGTTCATTTTTTGATAAAAAAATAATG
>WGAP01000111.1 GCA_015494775.1 Flavobacteriales bacterium
AAGCAAAAAATCACTCAATGACCCCCAAAAAGGTGCCTGAATGCTGTGTCGAAGGCACCGCCATTCATTCCGGTCGCTTTGATAAAAAACAACTCAAAATTAAGAACTCAAAACTCATAACTAAATCCGCGCCAGGGATGGGAGCGGTTATGCGGCGCAGGCGGCGAGCATGCTTTTCCGCCCGGCGGCGGCGACCGGCGGAAGCCCCACGCACGGGCGGGCGCGGGCGCGCGGCACGCGCGCCCGCGCAAAAGCAGCGAGCCGACAAGCCGCATTTGAGCGGACAGCCCGACGGCGGTCGGTTTCGGAGCCCCGCCGCGGCGCCGAAGGCGCCGGCGGATTGCCGAAGGCAAGCCGCGCGGGCATTCGCCCGCCGGCGGGGCTCCGAAACCGAGCGCCGGGGCGCCCGAATCCGAAAAATCATTCCGCCTCGCCTTCCAAGTCGTATTCGGTGGCGCCGGTGATGCGCACCCGTACAAACTTGCCCACACTCAACGGGCCGGACGAACGCACCACCACCTCGCCATCCACTTCGGGTGAATCGTATTGGGTGCGGCCGATGTATATATCGCCCTCGCGCCGGTCGATTAGGACGGGCAACGTGCTACCGATTTTACTACGATTGTTGGCCAAGGAAATTTCGCGCTGCACTTCCATCAACCGCGTCAAACGTTCGTGCTTGACCGGCTCGGGAACGTTGTCCGTAAGTTTGTAGGCCGCCGTATTTTCCTCGTGCGAATAGGTGAAGGCGCCTACGCGGTCGAAACGCATTTCACGGATAAAATCCAGGAGTTTTTCAAATTTTTCATCCGTCTCGCCCGGATAACCCACAATAAAAGTGGTGCGCATGGCGGCATCGGGTAAGATTCGTTTGATTCGGCGCATTAATGCGCGGGTTTTTTCGCCCGAAACACCGCGCCGCATCGAAGCCAGTATCTCATCGTCCACGTGCTGCAAAGGCATATCCAAATAGCGGCAAATTTTGGGCTCGTCGCGCATCACCTCCAACACATCCTCGGGAAAACCCGTGGGATAAAGGTAATGTAAACGTATCCAACGGATACCTTCGACCCGTGCCAAACGGCGCAAAAGTTCCGCCAGTCGGCGCTCGCCATACAAATCCAAACCGTAGTAGGTCAAATCCTGGGCAATCAGGATAAGTTCCTTCACACCGCGGCCGGCCAGGCGCCGGGCTTCGGCCTCCAAATCCTCCATGGGACGCGAACGATGCGCTCCGCGAATGGCCGGAATGGCACAAAAAGAACAACTGCGGTCGCATCCTTCGGAAATTTTCAGGTAGGCATAATGCTGCGGCGTGGCCAAACGGCGCTCCAAGAGCAAATCGGGCCGGAAGTCCAAGCCCAAAAGCCGGGTTTCGTCGGCCAAATGATGGTTGCCAAAGTAGGCATCCACTTCGGGAATTTCCTTCGGCAATTCACGGGCATAACGCTCGCTCAGGCAACCGGTAACGATGAGTTTTTCAATTTTACCTTGTTTTTTTGCCTCCACATAGGCCAAAATGGTGTCGATGGATTCCTGCTTGGCATCGTGGATAAATCCGCAGGTGTTGATGACCGTGATGGGAGCCGGTTCGTCGGCATTGTGGCATACATCGTATTTACGGGTCAATTGGGCGGCCAGTTGTTCGCTGTCGAACAGGTTTTTGGAACAGCCCAGGGTAATGATATTAACGCGTTTTTTCTTCAAGTCGGGTTTTTCTTTGGGGCGAAAATAACGAAAATCGTTGCAAGCGGCCGCCTATACAAATATTTCGTCCACGGGATTAGTGGCAAAATAGTAGGGAATTTCGCCGTAATGGTTCAAGGGCTTGGTGAGGATGAGCCGTGCTTTTTTGCCACGGGCAATGCTTCCCATTTCGTCCGACAATTCAAGGGCGGCTGCGGCATTGAGCGTAGCGGCGTTGATGGCTTGCTCGGGCGTAAGCCGGCCTTTGATGCAAGCCAAGCCAAGCATAAAATTCATATTGAACGAAGGTGCCGAACCCGGATTAAAATCCGTGGCCAAGGCCACGGGAATGCCGTGTTCGATCATCCGTTTGAGCGGTGCGTAGGGAATGCCCAGGAAAAACGAACATCCGGGCAAGCCCGTGGCAATGGTGTCGGCGTCTTGGAGTGCGTCGAAATCTTCGGGTTTCATTTCTTCCAGATGGTCCACGCTCAGGGCGTTGTGGGAAACGGCCGTTTGCAGGCATCCGCATGAAGTAAATTGATTGACATGCAGTTTGGCCCGTAACCCGTAACGGGCGGCGTTTTCAAGGATGCGGACCGTGTCGTCGGGCGTAAAATATCCTTTTTCGCAAAAAATGTCCACATAATCGGCCAGCCCTTGACGGCCCACTTCGGGCAGCATTTCGTCCGTAACCAAACGAACGTAATCCGCGCGTGCCATGCCCGCAGGAACGGCGTGCGCGCCCAGAAACGTGGCCTTGACGGGAATGGGCACACGGCTTTTGAGCCGTTGAATGACGCGCAATATTTTCAGTTCGCCCTCCACCGAAAGCCCATAACCGGATTTGATTTCCAAGGCGCCGGTGCCGTAGCGCATCATTTCGTGCACGCGGGCCAAAGCGCCTTCCAGGAGTTCGTCCTCGCTCATCTCGGCCAGTCGTTTGGCCGATTGCAAAATGCCTCCTCCGCGGGCGGCAATTTCCTCGTAGGAAAGTCCGCGGATTTTGTCCATAAACTCTCCGTAGCGCGAAGCGGGAAACACCGTATGGGTATGGCTATCGGTCCAAGCGGGCAAAACCAAGCGACCCGAAGCATCGATGCGGCGGTCGGGCCGGTCGGCGGGTTTACGGTCCATAGGGCCGTAATCCCGGATGATGCCGTCTTCGATAAGTAAATAAGCATTTTCGATAACCGGCAAACGGTTCATCGGTTCGCCGCGGAGCAAGCGGACATCTGCGGGGCGCACTTGCACCAATTGGACTATATGTTCAAAAAGAATTTGCATGGATTATCATATCTCAAACAAAGCTACGAAAATGCGGGGAGTTCGCGGCCGGAATATATTTTTGGAAGTTTTTTTAATCTTAACCGAAATATTCTACCTTTGTAGGAAAATAAAAACTAGCATCATGGGATTTTTCGACAAACTCAAAAAAATGTTTCAACCTGCTCAACAAAAGGCCGCCGAACTGGCTGCCGAAGCGCAGGAAAAAATCAATGAGCTGGGTGAAAACCTGGAAGAACAAGTAAAGGATTTGAAAGAAGACGCCGCCGAAACTTTTGAAAAGGTCAAGCAAGCGGCCGAAGAAAAAATCCAAGACATCAAGGAAGAATACGGCGATGATTTTGAAAACCTCAAACAAAAGGCCAAAGATGTTGCATCGCAGGTTTCCGACAAAGCCAGCGAACTTTCCGCCAAAGCCGAGGCCAAAATCAACGAACTGAAAGAAGAATACGCCGACGACATCGAAAACCTCAAACAAAAAGCACAAGAGCTGGCCGACAAAGCCGGCGACAAAGCTCGCGAACTTTCCGAGAAGGCCGAAGCCAAAATCAATGATTTGAAAGATGACATTGCCGGCAAGGACGAACAAACCGGCACGGAAGACAGTGAAAACGGGGAGAAGGCCTGATAATCGTTTTGATAAGATAAATCCGGCCAAAGGCCGGATTTTTTATTTTTCCTTGATTTCCAAACCCTTTTCCTTGCCCAGTCGGAGCATATAGCGGTAGGCCTCGTCGAAATCGTTGCGGATCTCGCCTTCCAGAATGGCCTCCTTGATGGCATCCTTGATTTCGCCCACGGTTTTGGAGGGCGGAATGCCGAAAGTTTTCATAATCAGTTCGCCCGACACCGGCGGTTGGAAATTGCGAATACGGTCGCGCTCTTCCACTTCTTTGATTTTTTGGCGCACGGCTTGCAGGTTGGCCAAATAACGTTTTTTTCGCACCGGATTTTTGGTGGTAATATCGGCCTCACAAAGCAGGAGCAAATCTTCCAATTCATCGCCCGCATCCATAATCAACCGGCGCACCGCCGAGTCGGTTACATGTTCCTCGGTCAAAGCGATGGGGCGGGAACTCAATTGAACCAATTTTTGCACATATTTCATATCGCGGTGCATGGGCATGTGCAAGCGCCGGAAAATACGGGGCACCATTTTGCCGCCCAGAAATTCATGTCCGTGAAACGACCATCCGTTTTTGGGATGATAGCGCTTGCTGGCGGGCTTGCCAATATCGTGCAACAAAGCCGCCCAACGCAGCCATAAATTTCCCTCCGTGTCGGTCCGGGCAATATTGTCCACCACTTCGAGCGTATGGAAAAAATTGTCCTTATGGGTTTTGCCTTCGTATTCTTCAACTCCCTGCAAAGCCGAAAGCTCGGGCAGAAATTGATCCAAAAGTCCGGTTTCGAAAAGCAATTTCAGCCCCTTGGACGGCCGTTCGGCCAGTAAAATTTTATTAAACTCATCAATGATGCGTTCGGGTGAAACGATTTGCAAGCGCTCGCGATTGCGGCCTACGGCTTCCAACGTTTGCGGATGGATGTCAAAATCCAATTGCGTGGCAAAGCGGACGGCACGCATCATACGCAGCGGGTCGTCCGAGAACGTGATATCCGGATCCAAGGGGGTGCGGATAATCCTATCGTGTAAATCTTTAAGCCCGTTGAAGGGATTGATCAACCGGCCGAAATGTTCTTGGTTGAGCCCCAATGCCAGGGTATTGATGGTAAAATCCCTGCGTTTGAGGTCGTCTTCCAGGGTTCCGGGTTCCACGCGGGGTTTGCGTGAATTTCTGGCATAAGATTCTTTGCGTGCGCCCACAAATTCCAAAATAAATCCACGGTAATGCAGCATCGCCGTGCCGAAATTGCGATAAATATGGTATTGGCGAACACCCAAGCGCCGGACGAGTTCTTCCACAAAGGGAATGACATCGCCCACCACCACAAAATCAAGGTCTTTTTTGGGCGCGCCGGTCAAAATATAGTCGCGCACATAACCGCCTATCACATATACGGGCATTTGCATTTCATCGCCCAGCTCGCCAATACGGCGAAACAAGGGATTTTTCAATGCGGCGGTCAAATCGGAACGGGTCGTGTTCAAGGGCGCAGGATTTCAAACGTATCGTCCGCATATACCCGCACAATGCGCGAAGGACGATCCGTTATTTTTTGGCGGTGCAAATTTACGACATAATCCACCAAGTCCAAAAACCGCTTGTCGATATCATCGAAGTTCAAAGGGGCCGGATGGCCCGCAAAATTGGCCGAAGTGGAAATAAGCGGAAGTCCCGTGGCTTTGATCAATTCGCGGGCAAAACCCTTTCGGACTACACGCAAGGCAATGGACCCGTCGGGGGCCATTACTTCGGGTGGCAAATTCCGGCCCGACGGATAGACAATCGTCGTGGGACGACTTTGTTTTTCCAAAAAATCAGCGGCAACGGCCGGAATTTTTTCCACATAGCGGCCCAGCATTTCCAAGTTGGAAACCAAAACCACAAAGCCCTTTTCGGGCGGCCGTCCTTTGATTTGCGCAATGCGCCTTGCCACGACGGGATTGGTAGCGTCGCCGCCCAATCCCCACAAGGTATCCGAAGGATAAAGCACTACCCCGCCCTGCCGTATGACGTCCAAAATGTTCATTGCCCGTGATTTTGTTCCAATTGTTTCAAATAAGCAAAGCGTTTCCATTCCGCCTTGGAATAATGCGTGGCCAACCGCCATCCCAAACGTCCGTCCAAAAAGCCCAAATGCAGAATATAATGTTTAAAAAAACGGTAAACCGCCTTGAAAACCTGACGCCAAAGCCGGTATTTGCGGCCCTGTTCATACCATTCGCGCGCCCGCAGTTTGGC
>WGAP01000112.1 GCA_015494775.1 Flavobacteriales bacterium
GGAAACCTTCGGGGAAAACCATGATAACGATTAATTTGTTGTTTTTCAGTTCGACCAAGTAATAATTGTCCAATTCGGGGAATCCGGCCGTTTCCAAGGTTTTTTTCAAATAATCCGTAGCCCGGTCAAACAGCGCCGTGCCTTCGGGATGAGAATTATACGAAGCCAGGGAAGTGCCCACGCCGGTTTTCCAAATATCCATGGCCAAAAGGGCAGCGCCCAATTCTTTCTTCAATTTTTCGATGGCTTGTTGTAATTTTTCCACATTCATAGCTCAGGGGATTTAATCTTCTTTATTTTCGAGATAATTCAACAAATCCGAAATTTTTGGACAAATGATATTGAGCATGGTACCCATATTAAGGTTTTCCTTGCCTAAAAACAATGCAAATCCGTAATGTTCGGATAACAAAATGGTCAAATAATTATTGTTCAGGGAAAGGATAAGCCGTTCAAACGGAAAGAGTTCGCCGCCCACCGGGATTTCTTTGCCTTCGAGCTTTTTGAAGCGCTTCAACATGGCGGATACGCTTTCGCCCAAATCTTTTTTGAGTTGGACATCGGAAAGATGCTCTTCGAGGATATGGAATTTGTTATCCACCAACACGCTTCCGTGATAATTAAAGCCCAAGGCGTCATTCAATTCCTTCAAGGTCATGTAATAACGCGTGCGTTGGCCCGGGGACAATTTACGTTTGGACAAACCGAACATCCGTGCTCGTCAAATTTTTAGGTTAATCGATATTTTTTGTTGGCTTCCAAGAGGTTATCCACTTCCACACGAACCAGATTGTCGAGCAGATTCAGGTTGATTCCCGTGGTTTGACTGATGGCCACCAAGTAGAAATAATGATAGGATTCGGAAATTAACGAAAGCACAATGCCGGCCAGTTTGAGCCAGGCGGTTTTCAGGGCGGCGGCTTCGTCGGAGGGCAAATCCTTGTAAGCTTCACCGATGACCAAATCCGAGATGCGGTGCATCATAATTATCATATAATCATTGGTTACCTTACGTTTAATATGCAAGATGCCCACAAAGGTTTGCCAGGCCCAGTAATCCACGTCGAATTTTCCGCCAATGGTCTTGACCACCCATTCGGCCAGGGATTTTTCGCGTATGGGACGTTCGCCTTCGTGGAAAACCTTACGGGTGGCTTCGTTGGAAAAAAGCGTGTCGTAGAAATCCTTGACAATAATATCCGCCTTGGAAAGGAAAAAGTCCAAATGATCATTGAGCACCTTAATGTCGTTTTCTTTCAAACGCAGATTTTCCGGTATGTGAGCCAACAATTTCTCCGTCAATACCATGATATCAGTTTCCATACCTTACATTTTGTTTTTCCGGTTAAACAAAAACTTCATTAATACGTTTAATGGCGTCGTCCACATAGAGCAGAATCATACCCAGTTTGGCGTTTTCGCCCGAAAGCAACATCAACACAAGGTTGTCGTTTACCCGTTTGATGGTAATGTATCCTTGGTCGGTTTCCACAATGATTTGTTTGGATTTGTCCCGGTTGAAGTTTTCCACAAACCGGTCGGTCATGGATTGCAGGGATGCCGTCAGGGCCGCGATACGGTTGTCGTCCGTGGTGTTGATGGCGGCCAAAGGTAAACCGTCGGAATTGGCCAAGACCACCGCTTCCGAGTCGGTGTTCATCAGCAGTTCTTGCAGAATGGCATCTAGATTTTTCATGGTAAATCGTTTTGGTTCGGTAAAGTTACGAAAAAAAATTAATACCGCACGCTTTTTATAAAATATTTTGCGTTATTTTCAAATATTTTTGTTTGTCAATAGAAATCAATAATACATATTGTTGAAATCGCAAAAAACAATTCAAAATTTTAACAATCCTTATAATTGTTATAGGATTTCCGAATAACCGGTTTGGAGTTTATGGGCAACCCCCGCTTCGGCAACTTGCATTTCCAAGTAGGAAAAATGTTCCAACCAGTCGCCGATATTCAGGTAAACGGCATGCTCATTCAACCGGTATTCCACCACATGATGCCGGTGGCCGAATATGAAATAATCGAAATGTTCTTTTTCCAATATTTTCAAGGCGTATTGAATGAGAAACTCCTTTTCGGGGCCCTTGAAACGCGTGGTCATCTTGTTACCCGAGCGACGGCTCCAACGCGAGAAAAAGCCGGCCAAAGCAATGCCCCAATCGGGATGCAATTGGCGATAGAGCCATTGCGACAGGGGCGAACGGAAAATTTTTTTCAGGATTTTATATCCGCCGTCGCCCGGGCCCAGTCCGTCGCCATGTGCCACAAAAATCCGCTTGCCGGCCCAATGAATTTCGGCGGTGTCGGGCACTATTTCCATCCCGATTTCCTTTTCAAAATAATCCTTCATCCACATATCGTGATTGCCGTAAAAATAAAAAATCCGCACGCCGCGGTCGGCCATGCGGGCCAAGGTGCCCAGGGTGCGGGTGAAATTGCGCGGAACGCTTCGGCGCCAATCGAACCAAAAATCGAAAATGTCGCCCACCAAAAACAATGCGCCGGCTTCGCCGGCAATATTTTCAAGCCAGTGCACAAAAATTTTTTCCCGCTCACGCGAAGTGTCTTCGTCGGGATAGCCCAAATGCACATCCGAAGCGAAATAAATTTTACGGCCCGGGGGCAAGTCCAATTCAATCTTTCTCCTGGTCGTCGGCATACCATTCGGCATAAGAAGTTCCCGTTTCGTAGAGCCGCAAGGAAAAAAGGCGCACGCCTTCGGGCAGATGCGGCAGGATGCGTGCCCGGATGTCGTGCAGCATCATTTCGCCCGTGGGTTGAAAGTCCGTCAGCAATATGCGGTGCCCTTCGGCGGCCAAACGTTCGCCCGTTTCGCGGTAAGCACCGTTTTTGTTGAGCAGCAGGGCATGGTCGTAAACGTCCACCACGTGCTCCTTGACGATTTTTTTCAAATCGCCGAAATCGAGCACCATTCCGTATTTTACATGCTTGGGGTCGTCGATGGGATAGCCGATGACGGTTACTTCGAGCCGGTAGCTGTGGCCGTGCACATTGCGGCATTTTCCGTCGTAGCCCGCCAGGGCGTGTCCGGTTTCGAAATGAAAAATTTTGGTCAGCCGGATTTTATTCCTTTTCATTGTCATCGGGGCCTTTGTATTTTTTCTGCAATATCACCAAAATCAGGATGGTGATGCCAAATCCCAAAATAACGGGTAGCAAAGCCGTAAACCAGTAAGCCAACTTGTATGCCCAGTCGTGTTTCATCAGCCGAGTGCTATGGGCATCAGGAGCATGAGGATTTCTTCCTCGTCACTCAACCCGTCCATGGGAGCGATAAGGGCCGCGCGTTTGGGCGACGAAAAGGTCATTTCCACTTCTTCGCTGTCGAGGGCGGCAAGCATTTCGGCCAGTGAGCGCCCGTTGAAACCGATGGACAAATCTTCGCCTTGGTAGTTCACCGTGAGTTCTTCGTCGGCTTCGCTGGCCATTTCATCGTTGCGGGCCGTTACGGTAAGTGAGCCGCCGCGCAAAATCAATTGTACCAAATAGGTGGATTGATTGGCGTAGAACGAAACGCGCCGGATGGAAGCCAGCAGGGTTTCGCGGTTGGCAATAAGCGTAAAGGGATTGTCGGTGGGAATCACCTTTTCGTATTCGGGATATTTGCTGTCGATCAAAGTGGTAAAGAGGCGGATGTTTTCAAAGCTGAATTCGGCGTTTTTGTCCGAAAAACGCATATCCACGTCGGCATCGCTTTTGACCAACAGGTTTTTGAGGATTTGCATGGGTTTTTTGGGCAGGATGTATTCCAAACTTTGTTCGCCGTCGGACTTGATGTTTTTGACGCTGAAACGAACCAATTTATGAGCATCGGTGGCCACCAGGTTCAAGCGTTCGGGTTTGAAGTGGAACAGGATGCCGTTCATGGCCACGCGCAATTCGTCGTTACCGGTGGCAAAAAGGGTTTTGTTGATGCCTTCGGCCAACAGCGAGCCGGTAATATGGCGTTCGAAATAGTCATCCACAGGAGCAGGCATGGGAAAATCCTTGCCGTCCAATATCGGGAGATTGTATTTGCCTTTTTCGGCCGTGATGCGCAATTGGTTGTTTTCGATGGTAAAAGTAAGGGGTTGTTCCGACAGGTTTTTGACGGTATTGACCAGTTTTTCGGCCGGAACGGCATATTCACCCGACCCTTGGGATTCGAGCGGCATTTGTGCAATTACCGTGGTGGCGCCGTCCGAACCCACGATTTCCAATTTGTCGGAATGGACTTGAAAAAGAAAATTATCCAGAATCGGATTGGTGTTTTTGCTGTTGATAACAGCATTGACCGCCAAAAGATTTTTGAGCAATTCCGATTGGGAAACAATGAAATTCATATCCGAAAATTTTGGTTTAACAAAGATAGGGATTTTTATTGACAAACACGGGTTTTTCGCACATTAGCCGTCTCGGACGAAATTAGCTAAATTTGTAGGAAAACGCAGATGATGAACTCCGTGGTGGTGATAACGGGCGGAACCGGCCTTATCGGTCGTGCGCTTACGGATTTATTGGTCGAGGCGAATTACCGCGTCCGGATTCTTACGCGTTTTCCCGAGCGGTATCGGGATGCCGGCGGGGTGGAATATTACGGCTGGGACTGGACACGCCGCCGTATCGACGAGCGGGTTTTCGACGGCGCCACCGCCTTGGTGCATTTGGCCGGTGCCAACATAGGCGCGCGGCGGTGGACCGAAGGTTACAAAGCACAAATCGCGGGCAGCCGGATACTTTCCCTGGCTTTTTTACGGGATTTTATGGAGCAAAACGGTGTTGCGGTCGGGCATTTTATCGGCGCTTCGGCTATTGGATATTACGGTTGTGTAACCGACGACCGTCCGCGCAGCGAAACCGATCCGCCGGGCACGGATTTTTTGGCGCGGCTTACGGTCCGTTGGGAGGAAACCTCGCAATCGATGCAAGGGGTGGCCCGGCGGGTGAGCATCCTGCGCACCGGCGTGGTTTTGGATGCCCGCCAAGGGGCTTTGCCGCGGATGATTCGTCCGCTACGGTGGGGATTGACTTCGCCGGTGGGCTCGGGTCGTCAATGGCTCGATTGGATTCATATTGCCGACATGGCGCGGATGTATTTCCATGTGTTGGAACAAGGTTTGACGGGCACCTTTAATGCGGTGGCGCCCCATCCGGTAACCTACCGCCTGTTTGTGCAAACGGCGGCCGGACTTTTGCACCGGCCTTGCTGTCTGCCGCCGGTGCCGGGCGCGTTGTTGCGTTTGCTGACGGGCCCTTCGGCTTGTTTGGCCCTGGAAGGCGTGCCCGTCGAAAGCGCTAAAATACAATCCGAAGGTTTTAGTTTCCGATACCCGCAACTCGCGGATGCGCTAAGGGATTTATTGGGCGATTGAGGTATTTTACCCAAGGATTTTTTGCTTCGCAAAAAATAATTTTTGGTCATTATAATGACTTTTGGTTATAACTTTTGGTCATTACGATGACTTTTCGTACTTTTGAACAAAATACATTTCCATGTATCCCCGGATTATTGAAAATAAAATACGAAGCAAAATCGGCAGCGGGAAGGCCATTGTCGTTACCGGAGCGCACCAGGTGGGAAAAACCACGTTGATAAAAAAAATACTGGAAGGGAAAAGGTATTTGTTTCTTGATGGCGATGATCCATCGGTCAGACAATTATTGTCCGGCCCCAACACAGAGCAAATCCGGGACATTCTGGGCGATTATAAAATTGTTTTTATCGACGAGGCCCAGCGGATAGCGGGAATAGGTTTGACGCTTAAAATCATTACCGACCAATTTAAGGACGTCCAATTGTTTGTTTCGGGCTCTTCTTCGTTTGAGTTGGGTAACAAACTGAATGAAGCGCTTACGGGCAGGAAATGGGAGTACGAATTGTTTCCCATTGCTTGGGAGGAATTCGAGCAAAAAGAGGGTTTTGTCAGGGCGGAACAACAATTGGAAAACAGATTGCTGTACGGCTTTTATCCCGATGTGCTCAATCACAAAGGCGATGAACGGGAGGTTTTGAAAAACCTGGTAGGTAGTTATTTGTACCGTGATATTCTTGCCTTTTCCGAAATCCGGAAACCCGAGGTTTTGGACAAACTGCTATTGGCGCTTGCACTGCAAGTGGGCAATGAAGTGAATTATAACGAACTTTCGCGCCTGGTGGGCGTAAACAAAAACACCGTTCAAAAATATGTCGAAATACTCGAAAAAGGTTATGTTATTTTCAGATTAAACAGTTTTAGTAGGAACTTACGCAACGAAATCAAGCGAAACCGGAAAATTTATTTCTACGACAACGGGATTAGGAATATGATTACGGGTAATTTTAATCCGCTCAAATTGCGTTCGGATGTGGGAGCTTTGTGGGAAAATTTCCTGATGTCGGAGCGGGTGAAACAAAATGTTTATAAGGAAACTTTTGCAAGGATGTATTTTTGGCGGACCAAACAGCAGCAGGAAGTGGATTTGATTGAGGAAAAAGACGGAAAAATATACGGTTTTGAGTTTAATTGGAATGCAAGGAAGGGAATCAAATTGCCCGAGACCTTTGTAAAAACCTATCAACCCGAAACCAAGGTCATTGACAGGACCAATTTCAGGGAATTTGTGGTGATAAAATGATGCTAAACTATTCGGTTTTTTAGGGTGCCTGGCCGTCCGGACATTTCGATACGATTTTTGCTTCGCAAAATCACTCAATGACCTGCAACACAGGCGGCTGAGTGCTGCGAACGTAGTGAGCAGTGTATCGAAGCCCCGGCCGGTCAACACGGTCGCTTCGATACAATTTTTGCTTCGCAAAATCACTCAGCGACCTCCATTGCGCCAGGGATGGGAGCGGTATGAGCCGCCGGCGGTGCCGATGGTTTTCCGCCCGGCGGAGGCGACCAGCAGGAAGCCCCACGCACGGGCGGGCGCGGGCGCGCGGCACGCGCGCCCGCGCAAAACCACGGCATCCGCCAAGGCGAATATAAGCGGACAGCCCGGTCCCGCCAAGTGAACGCCGGCGGGTGCAAAAGCGCTCCGTCGCTTGAAGCAACTGCCGATGCGTGAACTTGTGCGGGGAGGCGCCCGAAAAAAATGATTCCTAAAACCCCGAAGTGCATCCTTTTCCCTCCGCCGCAAAATCCGTAACTTTCCTTCGTTAATTCCTCCGGTATGGACAACAAAGCCCTGTGGATTTCACCCGCCGCACTACGGCACAACCTGGACCTTATCCGGGGGGCCTTGGCTCCCGACACCCGGCTATGGCTCAACCTCAAAGCCAATGCCTACGGCCACGACGCCCCCTTGATGGCGTCCCTGCTGCGCGACAGGGCCGCCTACTTGGCCGTGGCCCAAACGAGCGAAGGTTTGCAACTCAAAGCATCGGACAAACGGCTCCCGGTGGTGGTGTATAATCCGCCCGTGGCGCCCGAACCGGAATTTTTTTCCGCCGGCCTGCAACCGGTCATTTACGACATCCGTCAGGCACAAAACTATTCCCAACTCATGCAAGGGATGGGTTTGACCCGTTATCCTGTGCATATCCAACTGGATACCGGCATGCACCGGAGTGGACTTATGCCTGGTCAAAATCAGGATTTGCTTGCATTTTTCCGCGGTCAAACGGCCCTGGAACCCCGTAGCGTCTTTTCGCACCTGGCGGCCGCCGACGATCCGGCCGAAGATGACTTTACGCGCGCGCAAATCCGTTTGTTCGATGAACTATCGGCCCCTTGGAAAGCGGCCTATCCTGGTCTATTACGTCATTTGGCCAACACGGCGGGCATTTTCCGCTTCCCCGAAAGCCGTTTCGATATGGTGCGGCCCGGCATTTCGATTTACGGCTATCATACCCTGCCGGCCGACGTAGCGCCCGGCCTGCATCCCGTAGCTTCGCTACGGGCACGCATCACACAGGTGCGTGAAATCCGGCCCGGCGACACCGTGGGCTACAACCGCACTTATCGCGCCCCATCGGCCCGTCGTATCGCCTTGGTTCCCACGGGCTATGCCGACGGCATCCGCCGCCTGGCATCCGAACGCGGCCTCTATGTGCGCTGCGGAACGCATCGTTGCCCCATCGTCGGACGCGTCAGTATGGATTTGATTACGGTGGACGCTACGGGTACATCCGTCAAACCGGGCGATACGGTGGAAATTTTCGGCCGCGATCCGCGCGTGGAAGACTGGGCCCGCGCACTGCAAACCATTCCCTACGAAATCCTGACCGACATTCATCCGCGCGTGCCCCGCATACTCCGCGATTGGGATTAGGCACGGGATTTGATTATTTTTGAAAAAATTTTGCGGTTATGAAAAAAAGCTATGTTCTCCTTCTGTTCGTCTTGACCCTTATCGGCTGCGGTCCGGCCAAAAAAATCAACCAACTGATCGGCGCCGGACATTATGACGATGCCATACAACTGACCGTCAATAAATTGCAAAAGAAACGCAACGTCAAATCCACCGATAAATACGTGCTTTTGCTGGAAAAGGCCTTTGCCAAAGCCCAGGCCGAAGACCTGGCACAAATCGAGAAATGGAAAAAAGACCCGCGCCCTGACCGCTGGGAAAAAATCTACAACACGCTCGTCCGTATCAACCAACGCCAAGACCTTATCCGTCCGCTCTTGCCGTTGCGCATTGTAGGCCAAAACCGCCGGGCCCGTTTCGACCTGCAAGATTTTTCGGAAGCCACCATCCAAGCCCGCGAAAAATACGTGCTTTACCTCTACGACCAAGCCCTGGCCGAAATGCAAAAAAACGACCGGCAATCCTACCGCCGGGCTTACCAACTGCTGGAAAAGGCCGACTTTCTGCACCCGGGTTTCCGCGATACGCAACAACTGATGGACAGGGCGCGCGCCAAAGGAATGGTCAATGTGGGCATCCGCATCGAAAACCGCACCGACAAGGTTTTGCCGCGTAAACTGCTGGATGAACTCACCCGCTTTGACAGCTACAATGCCGACAATTTTTGGACCCGCTATACCGACTGGAAGGGCGATAGCACCCGATACGACTATACGGGCAAACTGATTTTTACCGACATCCAAGTCAGCCCCGAGCGCGAGCGCGAAAAGGTGATTGTGCGCGAGCGCCAAATCCAGGACGGTTGGCGCTACCAAAAGGATGCCAATGGCAATGTCGTAAAAGACAGCTTGGGCCGGCCGGTTAAAATTCCCGTTTACCGCAGGGTGCAAGCCACCGTGCATTTGTATGAACAAACCAAAGAAGCCCGCATCCAAGCCCAAGTGCTCTTTTTCGACCCGCACACGGGCCGCACCTTGTTCAACAAACCGCTAACATCACAATATGTATTCCAACACCGCTATGCCACCTACACCGGCGACCAACGGGCTTTGGAACAGGAAATCCTGGAATTTACCCGGGAAAAACGCGTGCCTTTCCCGTCCAACGAACAAATGATTTACGACGCCGGCACCGACATCAAAAAACAATTCAACGACATCTTGCGTCAGGCCGAGTTCAAATAGTCCGGCGCCGGAACCATTCGGCCATAAAAATACCGGCCGCCTGGGCCACGTTTAAACTTTCGGCGACGGCGCGGGCGTCTTTGGGAATGGCCAATTGACGGGAAATAAAACTTTGCAAGGCCGCCCGTATGCCGTGGCCTTCATTGCCCAGCACCAAAAACATATCGCGGGACAATGCCGTTTGGTACAAATTCTCACCCCCGGCCGATGCGCCGTAAACAGGTATTTGCGCTGCGGCCAAGCGGTTTTCCAAGGGTTCGTAATAAACCCTCACCCGCGCCAACGAACCCATCGATGCCTGAATGACCTTGGGATTGAAGGCATCAACGCTATCGGGCGAACAAAGTATTTGATGCACGCCAAACCAATCGGCCGTGCGGATGATCGTGCCCAAATTACCCGGATCCTGAACGCCGTCGAGCACGAGTACCAATCCCGAAGGGCGAAAATCCTCCGGTTCGGGCAGCGGAAAAACGGCCAAGGCGTCGTAGGGATGCTGCAAATCGCTCATCCGGCCCAAAGTGCGTTCTTCGACTTGTTCCCAAGGGAAATCCACCGGAAAATCCGGCGGACGAACCGCCCAAATGTTTTGCGGACGATAACCCGCCTCCAAAAAAAGCCGGATGATTTTCCAACGCTCCACCACAAACAAGCCGTATTCGCGGCGGTATTTTTTTCGGAATAATTTCCTGATACGCTTGATTTGTTCCTTGCCGGGTTTCATATACTTCGGTTTGTGTTTGAAAAAGAGTAATTTTGTAACACGACTATGAAAAATTTGGTCCGCATCTTAACGGGCGTTTTATTGGCCGTGGGAATAAGTTCGTGTAATATCCACAAATTGGTTCCTCCCGGCCGTTATTTGTTGCGTAAAAATAAGCTAAATTACCGGCATACCACAACCATTAAGCCCGCCAAGGCCCAAAATTATATTCTCCAACAACCCAATTTCTACGTTTTGGGCTATCCGGTGCTGGTGGGTGTGTATTCCATCGCCGACCCGCAACCCGACAGCACCTATCTCCGTTTCGTCAAGCGCCACCCGGGCGGGATACGGCTTTTCAAAAATATTTTTTCCGAAAAACAGGTGTATCAACTGCGTATGTACTACACCGGACTGAACCGCCAAATTCAGGCCTTCGGGCAGCCGCCCGTGCTTATCGACAGTATGAAGGTAAAACGCAGTGCCCGCAATTTGCAATTGCTCTTCAAAAACCGCGGTTTTTTGGACAATACGACGCGTTGGAATATCCAAGCCCGCAAAGGGCTGACCGCCGACGTGAGTTATTTCGTAAACGAAGGCCGTCGCTACCGCATCGACACGGTGAGCAAGGAAATCGCATCGCCCGTGGTGCAGGCCCTCTATGCCCGTATCCGGCCGAAATTATATACCCGCGTTCACCGCTACTACAACCGCGACAGCTTGGCCGCCGACCGGGAAAAAATCACCGCCTATTTTCGCAATCACGGCCTGTTCGACTTTCAATTGGCCAACATTCGTTACGAAATCATTTACGACAGCGTTCCGCATCCCTACATTCATTTGCACACGCTGATACCCGATAAAGTTTTCCGCCAGGGAGACAGTATGATCACCCGGCCGTTCGTACCTTTCCGCTACGATAGCATACGCATTCGTATCCTTACCGACATTCACCGGCGCAATGTGCATCCGGCACGCATTGACACCTTGGGTAAAAATCTGTTTTTTTATCCGCGCGAACGCCGTTTCCGCTCCGAGCTATTGGCGCGTTCGCTCTTTTTGCATCCCGACAGTTTGTATTCGGACCGCAACCTCAACCGCACGCGCGAGCAATTGATGAACCTAGAAAACTTTTGGCAAATCTATATCAACCCTTTTCCCAAAAAAGACAGCTTGCTCGATGCCGAAATCGTTTTGGTGCCCAACAAACGTTTCGGAACCTCGGTTTCGGCGGGCGTTTCGCGGTCCAACATCCGCCCCTTGGGTATTTCGTTCGAAGGCTCGGTTACCTGGCGCAATGTTTTCCACGGCTTCGAAAACCTGAGTTTGTCGGTGTATTCGCTTTGGGCCAGTTCCATACGTTTTAATTTACCCAAAGGAAATTTGAATTTTAACGTGCGCGAAACGGGCATCGACCTCAACCTGCGCATTCCGCGCATTATTGCGCCCAAACCCATTCAGCGGCTTATTCCCATGTATATGCGCCCCAAAACCCATTTGGGTCTGCGCTACAACACACAAACCAACATCGGGCTCGACCGCCAAAAAATTTATTTCCTCTACGGCTACGAATGGCGGCCCAACCACATCGTTACGAATACCGTTAATCCATTGGAAATCAACCACGTGAACTACAAAAATCCCGACCAATATTTCGAAATATACTCGGCGGCCTTCAACCGCCTGAACGATATTGCCCAAACTTATTACGGCGCGGGAATCAGTCCCGGCGAAGCGGATGATTTTATTCACACGGCCCTGAACGATGCTTCGCTTCCGGCCGATGTGCGCAATACCGTCCGTCAGATTTACGAACGCAAAACCCGGCTCACCGAAAACGTTCTGATTATCAATTCCAATTACCGGCTCCTCTACGACACGCGCAGCAGTTTGACCGACCCCGATTTTTGGATGCACAAATTTTACATCGGTTTTGCGGGATGGTTGCCCGGATTGGTGTCCAAAATGACGCCATTGCCCGAAAATAACGTAGGACAGCGCACGGTCAACGGCGTGCCCTATGCGCAATTTGTCAAGGTCGAATACAGCTATATTCGCCACTGGGCGTTGAGCAAGAACAACATTTTGGCCGGGCGCTTCTACACGGGCCTGGCGGTGCCTTTCGGCAATTCGCATAACGTGCCTTTTGTGGAAGCTTTTTATGCCGGCGGCTCCACGGACATCAGGGCCTGGCGTGCCTTTGAATTGGGGCCGGGAAGCACGGGCGGCATCGGCGATTTCAACGAAGCCAACTTCAAGCTGATGGCCAACCTCGAATGGCGCTTTGCCATTATGAACGCCCACCGCGGCGCTGTGTTTGCCGATGCGGGCAACATTTGGAACATCTGGGACGACATACCCTACGAAAAGGCCAAATTCAAGGGATGGTCATCGCTGCGCGACATCGGCATCGGTGCGGGTTTCGGCTACCGGTATGATTTCGGCTTTTTTGCCCTGCGGCTTGATTATGCCTTCAAAATTTACGACCCGGCCTACCCTATGGCCCAACGATGGAAATGGCCGCGCATTACCGACGGAACTTTGCAATTGGGCATCAACTATCCGTTTTGATTGCAGGATAATCTTTCCTTTGAACGCTCCGGCAGCCCTGCGGTCTGCCTGCGCGGCTACGCGAGCCCTGGCGGTCTCGCTCCGCGGCTTCGGGAGCCGCCTGCGGCGTCTCCCTTCGCTCGCCTCGGAACCCTTCGGTTTCCTCGGCGGACGGCGAACCCGCAAGGCGGTTTCGCCTTTTTGTTTTATTGTTGGCAATCAAATGTTTAACGCCTTTTGTAGAGATGCCCAAATTGGGCGTCTCTACGGGCAAAAATAAACCGCCTTCAATATTTATTGATGTAGATTCGCGATACATCGCATCGCTACGGGCGAAATAAAATAAACACCTAACATTGGATCGGCATTCCGGTTTTAAGGCCGTTTAAACCCCGTGTGCCAAATTGTTTGCATCGAAAAAAACGTGCAACAAAACGGCTCAGTAATACAAGGAATACAACCGGTCGAGTTCGGCTCCCAGGGCCTGCACGTTGATATGACGGGCATGGCGGATGGCTTCGCGTCCGTCGAAATAGACCAACACCGACGGAATGACGAAAATATTGAAATGTCCGCGGGCCTCGGGAATCATTTGCACGTTGATTTCCAAAAATTGCATCCGTTCGAAATGTTCGGTGAGCATTTTTTGGAGTTTGGGCGAAAGGGCATCACCCACATTGCAGGATTCGTCCGAGAAAAAGACCAAAACGGACTCGTTTTCTTGCAAAAACTTCCGGGCTTCGTCCAAATTTTGAGCAAAATAATACGGCATGGATGCGAACTTTTTAGGCGGCAAAGATAGGAAATTCGAAAAAGATGCGGGGAAGGGGGAGAGATAAAAATCCCGCTTCGTCGGGGTCTCCCGCCCCGACGGGGCAGTCATAAATCGGCGTTCGATTGTTCGATGGTCATTATTCGAGGGCGGCTTGCCGCGAGGGAAAAGGCAGGCGGCTGAGTGCTGCGAACGTAGTGAGCAGTGTATCGAAGCCCCGGCCGATCAATACGGTCGCATCGATACAATTTTTGCTACGCAAAAATCACTCAGCGACCTACGTTGCGCCAGGGATGGGAGCGGTATGAGCCGCCGGCGGTGCCGATGGTTTTCCGCCCGGCGGAGGCGCCCGGAGGAAGCCCCACGCACGGGCGGGCGCGGGCGCGCGGCACGCGCGCCCGCGAAAAACCACGGCATCCGCCAAGGCGAATATAAGCGGACAGCCCGACGGCGACGGATAGCGTTGCAGCAAGCATAAAACCTTCACACCAAGTTTTATCTTCGACTTATCCGACATTTTATGCTTGCTGCAACGCCGTGAGGAAACGGGTTTCCGCAAGGGCGCTCCGCCGTCCCGAAGCGGAACCCGTGGCCCCGCCGCGGCGCCGAAGGCGCCGGGCGGATGGCCGGACATAAACCTTTGAAAATCAACGAAACGCTCCGCCCCGCGGCGAAGCCGCGGGGCGGAGCGCCGACAAATTTAATCCAAAGTCCGGCCATCCGCCGCGGGCATCCGCCCGCC
>WGAP01000113.1 GCA_015494775.1 Flavobacteriales bacterium
CCGGCCGATTTTGTCATCGACGGAACGGGACATTTGCTCAATCGTGTGTCCGTGTTTACGCCCAAGCAATGGGAGCGTTGGCTTACGGCCACCAAAACCTACGACCGGCCCGTGATTGTGGTTACCGAGGCCGAAGCCAAGCAAAAAATTCAAACCCCCGAACGCAGCCAAACCAAAATTTGGCATTTCCATGCCAAAAAAGTACGCGACTTTGCTTTTGCCGCTTCGCGTCGGTTTATCTACGACGCCATGGCCGTCAAAATAGGCGGCGAAACCAAAATGGCCGTTTCCATGTATCCGCCCGAAGGCAATCCGCTCTGGGAAAAATATTCCACCCGCGTGGTGGCGCATACGCTCAAATCCTATTCCGACATTTTGTTTGACTATCCCTACCACAAGGCCATTTCGGTCAATGCTTACCGTCAGGGTATGGAATATCCTATGATTTGCTGGAACTACGGACGCCCGGGCCCCGACGGCAAATACAGCGAACGTACCAAAAACGGAATGATTAGCGTGATTACCCACGAAGTGGGACACAATTGGTTTCCCATGGTGGTCAATTCCGACGAACGCCAATGGATGTGGATGGACGAAGGACTCAACACCTTTGTGCAACTGCTCACCGAACAACGTTGGCAAAAGGGCTTTCCTTCGCGCGGATTTCCCAAAGACGTGGTGCCTTTTATGATGGGCGACCAGAGCAAAATGCAACCCATCATGGTCAATGCCGACAATATGTACAACCGCAGCATGACCGCATACAGCAAACCCGCCGCGGGTTTGTATATGTTACGCGAAGTGATTTTGGGGCACAAACTTTTTGACCATGCCCTGAAAACCTATGCCAAGCGTTGGAAATTCAAACATCCCACGCCGGCCGACTTTTTCCGCACCATGGAAGACGCGTCCGGTACCGATTTGGATTGGTTTTGGCGCGGATGGTTCTACACCACGGGCGTAAATGACATAGGCATTAAGAAAGTCAGTCGCTTTTACGTAACCGACCAACCCACCACGCGCATCAAAAATATGGCCAAGCGCTACGGAATGAAGGTTAAAGATTTTCCCAAATTCGTTTCTTTGGTGTCGGAAGACAGCCCCGATTTCCGGCCCGAAATGAAAAAACAGCAGGACATCCTGACCCAAACACCGGCCTTGAAGCAATATTTGGAAACCCATTTCGATGCCCAAACGCTCAAAGACATCAAAGCGCCCAAATATTTCTACCAGGTGGTGTTCGAGAAAAACGGCGAATTGGTTATGCCCGTTCTGTTGCGTGTTACCTACGAAGACGGCACGCACAAAACCTACAAATATCCGGCCGAGATTTGGCGGTTCAACGATAAGGAAGTCAAAAAACTCCTGGTTTCGGACAAAAAAATCGTCAAGTTCGAAATTGACCCCGACGGGCTTACGGCCGACGTAAATACCGACAACAATGTTTGGCCGCGCGACCAAAAAGTCAATCGTTTCAACCGGTTGAAAAAACAACTCAAATAATTACGCCATGGCAGCAACACCTTCCACCATGCTTCCGCTGGGTACGCCTGCGCCCCGCTTTGCCTTGCCCGATACCGTGAGCGGAAAAACGCTTGCCTACGAGGATGTAAAAGGCCCCAAGGGCACGGTGATTATGTTCATTTGCAATCATTGCCCTTATGTTAAGCATGTCAATCATGAGCTTGTGCGCCTGGCCCGGGATTATATGCCCAAAGGTATCGGTTTTGCGGCTATCAGTGCCAACGACGTAACCCGCTACCCCGAGGATGCGCCCGACAAAATGAAGGAGACGGCCCGGCAATTGGGCTATCCCTTTCCTTACCTGTATGACGAACCGCAGGATACGGCCCGTGCCTATCAGGCGGCCTGCACGCCCGATTTCTTTGTGTTCGGCCCGGACGACCGCCTGGTCTATCGCGGTCAGCTGGACGACAGCCGGCCGGGAAACGGCAAGCCGGTATCCGGAAAAGATTTGCGACGGGCGCTCGACCTTTTGCTTCAAGGCAAAACCGTGCCCGAAGAAGAGCAAATGCCCAGCATTGGTTGCAGCATCAAATGGAAAGAAGACTAAAAACGTGCATTCGGCCAAACCCCAAGTAACCTTACTTTTCGACCATCTGGAAGCCACAGGCGTCCGGGATTTGGTCATATCGCCGGGTTCGCGCAATGCCCCTTTGATTATCGAAGCGCAGGCACGTTCGGGATTTAAAAAAACCGTTATCCCCGACGAACGTTCGGCGGGCTTTGTGGCCTTGGGTATGGCCGAGGCGTCGGGACGCCCCGTGGCGGTGATTTCCACGTCGGGAACTGCGGTGCTCAACTACCATCCGGCAGTGGCCGAGGCTTTCTACCGGCGCATTCCGCTCATCGTCCTGAGTGCCGACCGGCCCGAATACCGCATCGACAAGGGCGAAGGCCAAAGCATCCGTCA
The DNA here is from genome assembly GCA_015494775.1 of Flavobacteriales bacterium. Taxonomy (GTDB): domain Bacteria; phylum Bacteroidota; class Bacteroidia; order Flavobacteriales; family Flavobacteriaceae; genus JAADED01. Next base: position 2,435 of record WGAP01000113.1, read on the forward strand.
ACGTGGCGCATTGCACAACCACGTGATAGCCGAGACCCACCTTTCCGAAAGCCAAACACCCGAAGTATGGAATGAAAAACTGACCGGTGTTCTGACAAAACTTATTCGTCATAGCGGCCCCATACACATCAACTTGCCTTTCGAGGAACCGCTTTACGAAAGCGTGGAACACTACCGCAAGCAAAATGCGCCCGATTTTGCCAAACCCGAAGTACTTCCCTTGGCGGATACGGATTTGGCGCGTATGGAAAAAAGTTGGCAAAAGGCCGGCCGCAAAATGATCATTGCTGCACAAGGCCGGTTCGACCCCATCGTAGGGCTGCAATTGGAACGGCTTGCCGCACGCCCCGACACCGTGGTGCTCACCGAAACCACCGCCAACCTGAGCGGCCAAGCGCTCCACGGCCATATCGACCGCTTGATTTTTCCGCTCGACGATGCCGAATGGGAAAAGTTGGCCCCCGATTTGGTCATTACGTTGGGCAACAACATCATTTCCAAAAAAATCAAGTTTCTGCTTCGTCAAAGTCCGCCCGCGCAAGGGCATTGGCATATCGGCGCACATTATATCACGCCCGACACCTTCGACCGGCTGACGGAACACGTCCCCACCACGCCCGCCATGTTTTTCAGCCAGTGGTTGTTCCGCACCCAATACGAGAATATCCAAAGCGATTATGCCGCCCGTTGGGCGCATTTGGCCCGTGCGCGGGACGAAAAACACAAGCGTTTTGCCCGCAAGGTTCCTTGGAGCGATTGGATGTTTTACGACCTCCTGCGGCAGTATCTGCCTGCCGACTACCATGTGCATTGGGCCAACAGCACGGTGGTGCGCTATGCCCAACTTTTCGATTTTGACAGCCGTATTCGCCATTCGGCCAACCGCGGCACTTCGGGCATCGACGGAAGTCATTCCACGGCCTTGGGTTATGCCCGCCGCAGCGGAGTGCCCGTTTTGCACGTAACCGGCGACTTGTCCTTTCTCTACGACAGCAGCGCCCTTTGGGCTCCTTGGCCAACAAACCTGAAAACCATCGTGTTGCAAAATGGCGGTGGCGACATTTTCCGCTTCATCCCCGGCCCGCAGGACGTGCCCGACTACGAGCGTTATTTTGTGGCCCCGCCCCGGGCCGATTTGGAAAGCATGGCTGCGGCTTTCGGCCTGCAAACGCAAAAACTAAGGCCCGCATCCCGCATCGAAGCCGGACGGAAACTCAACGAATTTTTGTCCGGCCGCGATGCCAAAATCCTTTTGGTGGATACTTCCGAAGCGTTCAATGCCCGGATTTTGAAGGATTATTTTACCAGTTTGGGCGATTGATTTCAGGGCGCCCGGGCGCACACGTTCGGGGCCCCGCCGGCGGGCGGATGCCCGCGGCGGATGGCCGGACGATTGAATTTACGTCGGTGGCCCCGCCCCGCGGCGAAGCCGCGGGGCGGGGCTTCCAATTGATTTTCAAATGTTTACGTCCGGCCATCCGCCCGGCGCCTTCGGCGCCGCGGCGGGGCCACGGCCGTTGCTTCAAGCGACGGAGCGCTTTCGCACCGGCCGTTCCTCACAGCGTTGCAGCAAGCATAAAATGTCGGATAAGTCGAATTCAAGACTTGGTGTGAAGGTTTTATGCTTGCTGCAACGCCAGGCGCCCGCCGGGCTGTCCGCTCATATTCGCCTCGGGCAAAACTGTTTTTTGTAAAGCCGCCGCCGTGGTCTCTTGCGCTGCGAGCCCCCGCCGGCGGCACAAAAAATTCGGCTTGCCCTTCTGCTCATACCGCTCCCATCCCTGGCGCGTTTTTAATAACCGGACGAAAATGTTTATTGCAGTAAACAAAAATTTTGTAAATTTGTTTACCGCAATAAACAAAAAGTATGGAACGTCTTTTTGAAATTCAACAGCGTTTGTTATCCTATGTATCCACGGATTTTGTGCGTGCTTTGGCAGGAAAAATCGATTGGAACAGCCGGTTGGTGGGCATTAAGGGAGCGCGTGGAACCGGAAAAACAACCCTATTGTTGCAGTATATCAAACAAAAGTATTCCCGCCAACCCCAAGCGGCATTATATGCCAGTTTGGATAACCTTTGGTTTGCCGATCACCGTTTGTATGACCTGGCCGAAACTTTTGTGCGTTCGGGCGGTCTGCATTTGTTTCTGGACGAAGTTCATCGCTATCCGGGTTGGTCGCGGGAACTCAAAAATATTTACGATGATTTTCCGCAAATGCGCGTGGTGTTTACGGGTTCGTCCCTGCTGGAAATCATCAATGCACAGGCCGATTTGAGCAGGCGAGCCGTGATTTATCACCTGCGCGGACTGTCGTTTAGGGAATTTTTGGCACTGGAAACCGGTATTGAATTCGACGCGGTAGGATTGGAGGAATTGCTAACGCATCACGTGGAATGGGCAAATCTAATTACGGGAAAAATAAGACCGTTCCGGTATTTCAATGATTATTTGCGCTACGGATATTATCCGTTTTATCGCGAACAGCCCGAGCTGTATCCGCTGCGGTTAAATCAAACGGTCAATATGATTTTGGATGTGGAATTGCCACAACTCCGAAATTTGGATGTGGCTTATGTGCCCAAGATAAAAACCCTTTTGGCCGTTTTGGCCGAGTCGGTGCCTTTTACGCCCGATATTAGTAAACTCAGCCGGAAAATCGGTATCAACAGAATTACTTTGATTAAGTATCTCCAATACCTGGAACAAAGTGATTTGCTCCTTTTGTTGCAGCGGAAAATATCCGGTGTCGGGCGATTGCAAAAGCCCGATAAAATCTATTTGGAAAATACCAACCTGATGGAAATACTGGCTCCCGGCAATACGAACAGGGGCAATATACGCGAGACTTTTTTTGTCAATCAATTGAGCGATTATGAAGTACGATTGGCCGGACAAGGTGATTTCGTGGTCGGTGGAAAATATACTTTTGAAGTGGGCGGAAAACACAAAAACGCCGCCCAATTGGCCGGATTGGAAAATGCTTTTGTGGTGGCCGATGACCTGGAAGTGGGTTTCGGACACAAAATTCCGCTTTGGCTATTCGGATTTTTGTATTGAAAGGACGGTTATTTTCCGGCAAATTCTGCGGGACTGAATGTGCCGCAGTCGTCGTCGGGGCATAATTTTATGCAAGCAAAGCAAGACAAGGCATGTAGGCGAACACCTGCCGCATCCGGACGTAGATTACCCCGGCAATGTTAGCAATAACGTCCGGAGAGACCGGCCGCCTGCCTTGGATGTGGCCTTGGCCGGAGGGCGGGCTCACCGGCGCAAAGGCGAAACCGCCTTGCGGGTTCGCCGACAAAGAGCCGGGACGGCGCAGCCGGCCCGGCGATAAGCAAGGAGACGCCGCAGGCGGCTCCGCAGCAAGCGAGGGAAAACAAGCGCGGGTTTTGGCACGGGAATCCGGAAGCGCAGGTTTCCCGAGCAGGCAAGGAGACCCGAAAGGGGCTCCGCCGCCAGCGGAAGGGAGACACCGAAGGTGGCTCCCGAAGCGTCACCAAAAAACTATATCCGCATCCTTGGCTGTCGATTGCGGGAAAATCCTTATCTTTCACTGCATAACAAACGGGCTATGGCATCATTGGAGCAATTTGTGCGGGGGCGATGGAAGGCGCTCGGCTATGTGTTTCGCGGGATGACGATGATGTTTCGCGAGCACAGTTTTATGGTGCAATCCGGCTTGGTCGTGCTGACGGGCATTCCGGGTTATTTTCTGCACTTTTCGGGCGTGGATTGGGCCTTGTTTGCCCTGGCTTGGGGCCTGATTTTGACCGCCGAAACGCTCAATACGTCCATCGAACGCCTGGCCGACCGCGTGGAAAGCGGTTACGACGAAGCCATCCGCGACGTCAAGGACTTGGCGGCCGGCGGCGTGGGCTGGGCGGCAACGACGGGATTGATTTTATACATTATATTAATTATTGAAAATATTTGACCGAATGAACGGAATGTATATTTTATTGGCGCTGAGCTTGTTGGTGATATTTTCCTATTTGTTCGACATTTTGTCGCGCAAGGCGCGCATTCCGTCGGTGATATTGCTTATCGGCACCGGAATATTGATTCATTACGGACTGGGCTACTTGGGTTATGAAGTGCCGGATTTGCACGTAACGGTCAGTGTGTTAGGGCTCATCGGGCTGTTGCTCATCGTGTTGGAAGCGGCCTTGGAACTGAAAATCACGCGAGCCAAATTACCTTTGATAGGCAAGGCCTTTCTCACGGCATTGATTATTTTGCTCACCACATCCTTTGTGATAGCGGGGATGATTTATTACCTGAATTTGACCGGCGATTTCTACACGGCCTACCTGAATGCCGTTCCTTTGTCGGTGGTGAGCAGTGCCATAGTGATTCCCAGCGTGTTGAACCTGGACGAGCACAAAAAGGAATTTTTGATTTACGAATCCACATTTAGCGATATTCTGGGCATTTTGTTGTTTGACATAGTGTTGGCTATTCCCGAAGCGGGCGGCCACATGGTTACCAAAGTGGGCTTGGGATTGCTGTTTACCTTGGCGGTGTCGTTGATAGTGGGTTATGTGTTGATTTTTATGTTCGAGCACATAACCACCAAGGTCAAATTTTTCCTGTTTCTATCTATTTTGACCACCCTGTTTGTGCTTGGGAAATTGTTCCATCTGTCGTCGTTGATACTGATATTGATGTTCGGGTTGATGCTGGAAAATTACGACTTGTTTTTCCGCGGACTTTTGCGAAAATTTTTCTGGCAGCAACGCATTGAAGAGGTGCGCGAGCAGTTCAAAACCATCACCTTCGAGACGGCTTTTTTGATACGCACTTTCTTTTTTGTGGTGTTCGGTATGACCATCGATTTGCGGGCCTTGATACATCCGGGCGTAATGATATTGGGTTCGATGATATTGATACTGACCATTTTGGTGCGTTTTGTCAACCTGAAAATGTTTTTCCGTGGCAGTAGCGTATTTCCCGAAGTGCTAATGGCGCCGCGGGGATTGATTACGGTTTTGTTGTTTTTCAAAATTCCGTTTGATTACCGCTTGCCCGAGTTTAGCGAGGTTATTTCGTTTGTTATTTTGGGTTCGGCCCTGTTGATGATGATCGGACTGTTGTTTTCGGGACGCAAAACCACCGAAGACGAGTTCGAACTTATGGAAAACTTCGACCACGGAGCTTTTTCCCACGATAATCCGTTGATAGACAAATGGCAACTAAGCGATGATAACGAATAAATCCGAGCATTATGCGTGAAGTATATATTATCCGGCACGGCAAGTCGTCTTGGAAAATACCTTCCTGGACCGACAAGGAAAGGCCTTTGAAAAACAAAGGGCGCAAACGCACGTCCAAGGTGGCCAAATACCTGAAAAAACGGCGTATCAAACCGGATTTAATCCTGACGAGCCACGCCAAACGGGCCAAGCAAACGGCCAAAATATTGGCCAAAGTTTTGGGTGGCGATATTCCGGTGCGCGTGGAAAAAATTCTTTATACGGGCGATGAGGAAAATATGATGGATTTGCTCTACGGATTGGACGACAAAATCCAAAGGGTGTTTATCGTGGGCCACAATCCCGACCTGACCGATTGGGTGAATCGTTTCAAAGACAAAAAAATTATGAACTTACCTACTTCGGGTGTGTTCGGTGTGGGTTTTTATGCCAAAAGCTGGAACGATATTCCTTGGGCTTCGTGGCAGGAATTGCTGTATGTCGAGCCCAAAGAACTGTAACAAGATTAACATTTGGGGAGCAAAAAGTTGTAAAAAATTTTTACAATTTAGTTTTGTTCTAAATAGGCAATTTTTCCAATATTTCCCGCGGCGGTTTGATGGGTTTACCGCGCCGGTTGGTAAAAACAAGTTCCACCGTGGCTTCGGTGGTTTTGACATTTTGTTCATTATAAATTTCGTAAACGAAACTCAGTCGCGCACCGCGCTGAACCTTGGGTTCCACATACACGCGAATCCATTCGTCGAAAGTGAGGGGTTTGAGATATTTGATGTTCATTTTGTAAACAGGAAGCAGTATCCAATTGATTTCCATTTGTTTATATGAAATGCCGAATTGTTTCAGCCATTCGATACGGGCCATTTCCAAGTAGGCGGGATAGACGCCGTGGTGGATGTAACCCATCTGGTCGGTTTCGTTGTAACGCGTGCGAATACGGATGTGGAAACGGGTTGAGGACATAAAAAACGGGCTTTTTGACGGCGGAGAATATACGAAAATCTTTTTTAAAAACCTGCGAGAAAAAAATTTTTTTTGTCGGAAATTTTTTTCAATTTTTGTTTTCTGAAAAGACGCAATGAAGTCGATGATTTTAAAACTTAATTAAGTAAACATTAAATCAGGAAGTTAGGCCCTATGAGTGCGAACAAGGTATGGAACGAATGTCTGCAATTTATCCGCGAGAACGTGCCGGATGAAATTTTTGCCGCATGGTTCCGTCCCATCAAACCCGTTTCGCTCAACGGGAACGTGCTCACCATCGAGGTGCCGACCAATTTGTATTACGAATGGATCGAAACGCACTATATCGACTTGCTTCGCACGGCTTTGGTCAAGCAATTGGGTAAGCATGCCCAACTGAAATATTTGGTGCGCATGACCAACAATCCGGCTTCGCGGCACAAGCATTTGGAGTATCCGGGCACCATGAAGCCCAAGGTGGACACCAACAATTATGCGCCGCCGCAAAGCAAGGATTTCAAAAACCCCTTCGTTATCCCGGGCGTGCAAAAAATGCGCATCGACTCGCAGCTCAATCCCAATTATACGCTTGAAAATTTTGTAGAAGGGCCCAATAACCGGTTGGCCGTCAATGCCGGCAAAGCCATCACCAAGCATTGGGGCAACACGTCGTTTAATCCGCTCTTTATTTATGGCGGCGTGGGTTTGGGCAAAACCCATTTGGCCAATGCCATCGGTATCGAGGTCAAACGTTTGCATCCGGACAAAAACGTGTTGTATGTGTCCACCGAAAAATTCACCCAGCAATACACTTCGTCGGTGGTCAACAAAACGCGCGATGATTTTATCCACTTCTACCAAATGATTGATGTGCTCATTGTGGATGATGTGCAATTTTTGGCCGGAAAAACAGGGGTGCAAAAAATATTTTTCCAGATTTTCAATCACCTGCATCAAAACAAAAAGCAACTGATTTTTACCTCCGACAAGGCGCCCGTGGATATGCGCGATGTGGAGGTGAGGTTGCTTTCGCGCTTCAAGTGGGGCCTGGCCGCCGAGCTCAAAGCGCCCGATTACGAAACCCGCAAGAAAATTATCCGCTACAAATTGGAACACGACGGCGTGCGAATGGATGACGAAGTGGTGGATTACATAGCCCACCACGTTAAGTCCAATGTGCGGGAAATCGAAGGTATTTTGAACAGCATGATCGCCCAGGCGGCATTCAATCACCGTAAATTGGATTTGAACCTGGCACGCGAAATTGTGGCCAATTTTGTCAGAAACAGCAAACCCATTTACACCTGCGATACCATCCAACGCATCGTGGCCGAATATTTCGGCCTGGACGTAGCGGCCTTGCAATCGCGTTCGCGCAGGCGCGAAGTGGTTCAAGCCCGGCAAATTTCCATGTATTTGTCCAAAAAATACACCGATTCATCCTTGGATCAAATCGGCACGCGCATAGGTAAACGCAATCATGCCACGGTGATTTATGCGCTCAAAACCGTTCGGGATTTGATGGATGTGGACAAGCATTTCCGCAAAACGGTTTTGGAATTGGAAAATATGCTAACGGGACTTTGAGCGCATGGAAAGGGATGAGCGAGGATGCGCCGTTTTGTTTGTGTGCCTGGGAAATATTTGCCGTTCGCCCATGGCCGAAGCGCTTTTGAAAAAAAAGATTGAGGCACATGTCCACCGGGTGGATTCGGCCGGCTTGGATGATTATCATTTGGGTGAACCGCCTTGTGGGCTCACGCAGGAAATTTGCCGCCAAAACGATTGTCCCATCGACCACCGGGCGCGGCTTTTCGTTGCCGAAGATTTCGACCGTTTCGACCGTATTTTTGTGATGGATGCCGACAATTTGCGTAGCGTTTTGCAACGTGCCCGCAATGACGACGACCGCAAAAAAGTTTCCTTGGTGCTGGACGAGCTTTTTCCGGGCGAACACCTGGATGTGCCCGACCCGTATATGAGCGGCCGGTCGTTGATTCATGTGGTTTACAACATGCTGGACCAAGCCACCGACCGCATAGCCGAAAAAATAAAACGCGGTGAGTGCTAAACGCGGCATTTTGTATTTGATTCCCAATTTTTTGGGACCGGCGGAACCCGAACGCGTGTTTCCGCCCTACAATGCCCGGGTTGTGGCCGGACTTCGTTATTTTATTGCCGAACGCGAAAAATCGGCCCGCCGGCTTATCAAGGCCTTGGTTCCCGATGTGAACCAAGAGGCATTGCATTTTTTTGAACTGAACCGCCATACCGACCCTGCCGAGTTGGAACATTTTTTGGAACCTTTGATGCAAGGTCAATCCATGGGTTTGATGTCCGAGGCCGGTTTGCCCGCCATTGCCGACCCGGGCGCCCGAATGGTCCTTATGGCCCGCCGCCGCAACATACGGGTGGAAGCATTGGTGGGGCCGTCGTCGATATTTTTGGCCTTGATGGCTTCGGGGCTCAACGGTCAGCGGTTTGCTTTTCACGGCTATTTGCCCATCAAGTTGCCAAACCTGGTCCGGCGGCTGCGGGAATTGGAAAACCGGTCGCGACGTGAGCATGAAACGCAGATTTTTATCGAAACGCCGTATCGCAACAACAAAATGATGGAAACCTTGCTCAAAAACCTGCATCCCGACACTTTGCTTTGTGTGGCCGCGGATATTACACTCGACAGTGAATTTATCGAAACCCGCAGGGTGGGGGAATGGCAGCGGATGCCGCGCCCCGACTTGCACAAACGGCCGGCGGTTTTTTTGTTTTTGGCGCAATAATTCGGTAATCTATTTTAATCGGCTAAGAGTAATTCGGATTAAAAATCATCTTGCTGCTGAAAATATGATAGGAGCGCAATTTTGAATCATTATTTTTGAAAAAATATGCCGGATACAATTCATTATTGGGGTTGATTGCGACCTTGAAGCAGCCGGTATTTGAAAAGCTTATAAAAAAAGATTAAATTTGCCGTTACAAATGCGTCCTGATGGATTCTGTCTTTGAAAAACTTGCGCAGTTGGAAAACCGGCTGAATGCCATTGCGGCAAAATGCAAGGAACTCAAAGCCCGGAAGGCGCATTTGGAGGCACAAATCGCCCGCTTGCAGTCGGAAGCGGCACGTTTGACGGACGAAAACGGGCGTCTGCGTGCCATGCTGTCCGAACGTATGCTGGGCGGCGAATGGGTAGGCAATGGGCAAATGAAAGCGCATGCCCGCAAGCAACTGGACGAAATGATTGACACCATAAACAGGATCATTGAAAGCGTAAAAACCGATGTCGGAAAAGGTTAAGGTCAACGTAAAGCTCAACGGGCGCCCTTATGCCTTGCGCGTATTGCCGCGCTACGAGAGCTTGATACGCAGGGCGGTGGAACGGCTCAACGGCGAAATTCGCCAATTGAAGTCGCGCTACGACTTGCCCGACGACGCCGACGTGTTGGCCTTGGTGTTGCTCAGTGAAACCACAGCCAAGGAAATTTGCCTGCACGAACGTGGCGATGCGGAAAAAAACTTGACCGAGCGTTTGGCGGCATGGGATGCGCTACTTGAACGGTTGGAAGCGGACATCGAACAGGATTAGATCTTTACATATTTTCATAAAGCATTTGCCTACGTTTATTCGCATGTGAAGCCTCAACACAATATCCATACCGGGTGAGTCCTCGGAGGGAAAACGGGCCGCAGCGCCCTAGGCGCCGGATGCTTGCATCCGCAGCGGAGGTTTGAACTTCGGGTTAGCCCAAATCCTATCGGAAGCGGGGGCTTTCGACAATGGAATAAACGTAGGTTTTTTTATGCTGAAACAACAAAAATCAATATAAATTATGGAAACAATAATGTATGTAAGCGGAGCACTGATAGTGGGAATTATCATCGGATTGTTCGTCAAAAAGTTCATTGATAAATCGACTTCATCGGGTCTGTTGCAAAAAGCCAAGGCCGAAGCCGAGAAAATTATAGCCAATGCCCGGGCCGAGGCCAAAGCGACGGAGGAAAAAGCGCGCATCGAAGCCGACAATGTGATGAAGGAAAAAATGTTGCAGGCCAAGGAGAAGTTTTTGGAACTGAAAGCGGCCCACGAAAAGGAAGTATTGGAACGCGACCGCAAAGTGAGCGAAGCCGAAAAACGCATCAAGGCCAAAGAGGCCGAAGTCAATATGGCCTTGAACCGCTACGAGCAAATGCGCAAAGAATTGCAGGAGCGGGAAAAAGAATTGGACGAAAAATTGGAATTTTTCAACCGCAAAAACGCCGAACTCCAAAAAATTCACCAGCAACAGTTGGATAAATTGGAACAAATTTCGGGCTATTCGGCCGAGGAAGCTAAAAAAGAATTGGTGGAATCGCTCAAAGAAGATGCCAAGGCCGAAGCCATGGTTTACATTCAGGAAACCATCGAGGAGGCTAAACTCACCGCCCAGCAGGAAGCCAAAAAAATCGTTATCAATACCATTCAACGCGTGGGCACCGAAGAAGCCATCGAAAACGCCGTAACGGCCTTCCACTTGGAAAGCGACGAAATGAAAGGCCGCATTATCGGTCGCGAAGGACGCAATATCCGGGCCTTTGAGGCGGCTACGGGTGTGGAAATCATTGTGGACGATACGCCGGAAACCATCGTGCTGTCCAGTTTTGACCCGGTGCGTAGGGAAATTGCCCGGCTTTCGTTGCACAAATTGGTGGCCGACGGCCGTATTCACCCGGCGCGTATCGAAGAAGTGGTGGCCAAAACCAAGCGCCAAATCGACCAGGAAATCTACGAAGTGGGCAAGCGAACCATCATCGAATTGGGTATCGGTTCCATGCACAACGAATTGATCAAAACCGTAGGACGCATGAAATACCGTTCGTCATACGGACAAAATTTGCTTCAACATTCCAAAGAAGTGGCCAAGCTCTGTGGCATTATGGCTGCCGAGTTGGGTCTGGATCCCAAAATTGCCAAGCGGGCCGGATTGCTTCACGACATCGGTAAGGTGCCAGAAGAAGAAACCGAGCTCCCGCATGCTTTGTTGGGTATGAAATGGGCCGAAAAATACGGTGAATCCGAAATAGTGGCCAATGCCATCGGTGCACACCACGACGAAATTGAGATGAAATCGCTCTACGCCCCCATCGTCCAAGTGTGTGATGCCATTTCGGGCGCACGCCCGGGCGCACGCCGCCAGGTTTTGGAGTCTTATATGCAACGGCTCAAAGACCTGGAACAATTGGCTTTTTCGTTTGAAGGCGTTCGCAAGGCCTATGCCATTCAAGCCGGCCGCGAATTGCGCGTTTTGGTGGAAAGCGATAAGGTGGACGACGAAATGGCCAAACGTCTGTCCTTTGACATATCCCAAAAAATCCAAAACGAAATGACCTATCCCGGACAGGTTAAGGTTACGGTTATCAGGGAATTGCGTTCGGTCAATGTGGCAAAATAAATTTTTTTCTAACATTTTTTCTATATTGCGATTTAAAACAGGGCGGGATGAGATATAAATTATTAATCCTAATTTTATTTAGCCAACTGATTGTTGCTCAGAATGTTGGAATGAGTCCTATGGCCGATTTCGATGGCGACGGCATTCCCAATCAGACCGATATTGACGATGATAATGACGGTATTCCCGACCTTATCGAAACCCATGGTATTGACCCGCAGACCGATGCCGACAACGATGGTGTTCCGGTTTATTTGGATGATGATGACAATGACAACAGCGTAGGAGATGCCAACGGCCAAATCGAACCCGGCTTTGATACCGACGGCGACGGTATGCCCGATTTTATCGACTTGGATAGCGATGGCGACGGACTTTTTGATTTTGCCGAATCGGGTGCACCTATCGGAAGCGATACCGACCTGGATGGTGACCTGGACAATCCCGTGGGAGCCAACGGTTTGGTGGATGTTTTGGAAACATCTGCCGATAGCGGTACCCTGAATTATTCGGTGCGCGATTCGGATGGAGACGGCATTTATGATTTCCAGGATACCGATGACGATAACGACCATGTACCCACTTCGGCCGAAAATCCCGACCCTAACGGAAACCATTATCCCGAAGACGCCCAAAATACCGATGGCGGCAGTTTGGCCGATTACCTGGATGCCGATGACGATGGCGACGGTATTCTGACGGTTTACGAGGATGTGGCCTTGCCGCATACTATTCCGCAAGACGGCGACCCGACCAATGATGATACCGACGGTGATGGTATTCCCAACTATCTGGATGATGATGACGACAATGACGGCATCCTGACCCAAAACGAAAACCCCGACGACAATAACGACGGCGACCCCCGTCAGGATGCCCAAGATACCGACGGGGACGGAATACCCGACTATTTGGATGATAATTCATTGGTTGACCATGACGATGATGGCATTGGTGATGATGTGGATTTGGATGACGACAATGATGGTATCCCGGATGTGGACGAATCGGGTGGGATAGATCCTCTGACAGATGCCGATAACGACGGCGTTCCCGTTTATTTGGATGATAATGATAACAACCTGACCATTGGCGACATCAACGGGCACATCGAACCCGGTTTTGACGATGATTTGGACGGCATTCCCAACCATTGGGATTTGGATGCCGACGGCGACGGCGTAGCCGATATGTTCGAAGCGGGCCATGCAGGCGTGGATACCGACGGAAACCGCCAAGTAGATGGCCCCGTGGGAGCCAACGGACTGCCCGATGCCGTGGAAACATCACCCGATAGCGGCACCATAAATTATACTATCCTGGATACGGATAACGATGGGCATTATAATTTTCTTGATAAAGATGATGACGGCGACCATGTCCTGACGACCAACGAAAATCCCGACCCCAGCGGTGACGGGAATCCCGACGATGCCCAGGATACCGATGGCGACGGCACGCCCGATTACTTGGATGTGGATGACGATGGCGACGGCATTTACACCATCAACGAAGACATTGCTTTGCCCAACAACTATCCGCAAGACGGCGACCCTATGAACGACGATACCGACGGCGACGGCATACCCAATTATTTGGATACCGATGATGATAACGACCAGGTTTTAACTGTCAACGAAAACCCCGATGCCAATGCCGACGGCGACCCAGGTGATGCCCAAGACACCGACGGCGACGGCATTCCCGATTATTTGGATGTGGATGATGACGGCGACGGCATTTATACCGAATACGAAGACGTGGCTTTGCCCCACAATATTCCGCAAGACGGCGACCCCATGAACGACGATACCGACGGCGACGGCATTCCTAACTACCTGGATACCGACGACGATAACGACGGTATATTAACCGCCAACGAACAACCCGACCCCAACGGCGACCATAATC
>WGAP01000114.1 GCA_015494775.1 Flavobacteriales bacterium
AGATCAAGGTAGAGGTAGGCAGTCATACGGACAGCAGGGCGAGCAAGCGATACAATATTCGTTTGTCGCGCAACCGTACGATGTCGGCGATACGCTACCTGACCGAGCACGGCATATCGCGCGACAGGTTAATAGCGAAATGGTACGGCGAAAGCCGTCCGGTAAACGGCTGTGTTGACGGAGTACAATGTAGCGAGGAACAACATCAATTGAACCGACGTACGGAGTTCAAGATTATCAACTGCGAAGCGGCCAAAGCTGCGCAGGGAGAGGAATAATGTAAGACGGATTAGGATAAATAAAAAATCCCCCGCCGGCGAAGCCGGCGGGGGATTCTACTTTTGCGCCAGGGATGGGAGCGGTATGAAGCGAAGGCGGCGAACAGGTTTTTCTGCCTGGCGGAGGCGACCGGAGGAAGCCCCACGCACAGGCGGGCGCGGGCGCGCGGCACGCGCGCTCGCGCAAAAACCGCGAGCCGCCAAGCTGAATATTAGCGGACAGCCCGGTGGCCGCCGGATACCGTTGCTGCAAGCATAAAACATTCACACCAAGTCTCGTTCTTTTTGCCGATAACGGCATTGGCCATCCTTGCCGTAGCTACGGCTATGCCTTCGGATTATCGGCTTTGTTCCCGATAAAAATAACTTCGACTTATCCGACATTTTATGCTTGCAGCAACGCGTGAGGAACGGCCGGCGTGAGCGTGCTCCGTCATCGCGAAACGACGGCCGTGGCGCCGCCGGCGGGCGAAAGCCCGCGGCGGATGCCAGGGCATCCGCCCGGCGCCTTCGGCGCCGCGGCGGCGCCACCGAACCCGGGCGGCCAGGCGCCCTAAAAAGAATGTTTTTTATTGTGAAAAATTCCGTTTATTTTTACGGGAAAGCCAATGAACGATGGATAAAACGCAAAAATCCTTTTTTGACGAGCAAATACTGGGGCATCCCGTAGGGCTGTTCGTGTTGTTTTTTACCGAAATGTGGGAACGGTTTTCCTATTATGGCATGAGGGCGCTGCTCATTCTTTTTTTGACGGCCAAAATGATGGAAGGCGGTTGGGAATGGGAGCGCACGCGGGCGTATGCTTTGTACGGATGGTATGTGATGCTGGTGTATTTTTTGCCCATGCTGGGCGGTTGGTTGGCCGACAATTTATGGGGTCACGTAAAAACGGTGATTGTGGGCGCATCGATTATTGCGGCCGGGCATGTGGCCTTGGCCCTGTCGGACATTCCGTTGGACGGGGTGAATTTGAAATGGGTGTTTTATTTGGGACTTTTGCTGCTGGTGGTGGGTACGGGTTTGTTCAAGCCCAATATGTCGTCGATTGTGGGTAAGATGTATCCGCCGCACAGTCCCAAGAAGGACGGGGCTTATACCATATTTTACATGGGCGTGAATGCGGGGGCTTTTATCGGTACGCTGTTGGTGGGATGGATTGGCGAGCATTACGGATGGAAATTCGGTTTCGGGCTGGCGGGGATATTTATGTTGTTCGGGCTGTTGCAGTTTTATTTTGCGCGGGACATTTTCGGCGAAGCGGCACGGCGTCCGCAACCCAAACAACGGGATTTGCCCGCCGAGGAATTACGAAAACGGGTTCCGTGGTCCACCATGGATAAATGGATGGCCGGCACGGGGACGGCCATGGTGGTATTGTGGGTGGTCAACGGATTGGTGGAAGTGGTTTCGGGTAATTCGGGCTTTTTGCCGGCCCGATTGTTTAGCTTTCATGCGGGCGCATTGGAAATGCCCGTTGGAGGAGGAACCTTGTTTTTTGTGGGCGGAATATTGTTGCTGGCCCTTACGGGATTGCTTCGTTTGCGCCGCTACGATAAAATCGAACGTGACCGGCTGACGGTCATTTTTATCATCGCCTTTTTCGTGATTGCCTTTTGGTCGAGTTTCGAGCAGGCGGGCACCACCATGAACATTTTTGCCCGTGATTACACTTCGCGCGTGCTCACCGATACCTGGGCAGGCATATACAAAGTAACGGACGCCATCCTTTCGTTGGCCCCCATGCTGGTTTTGACTTATGTTATTTATGCCTTGGCCAAGCGGATTTGGAATCGATTTCCGCTAACGGTTTTATTTACGTCATTGAGTTTTTTGATTATTTGGTTGCTGGTATATTTTCGTATCAAGGATAAAATCCTTGCCGAAACGCCGGTGGTGGATACCACTTGGTTCCAGATACTCAATCCGGTGTTTATCATTGCCTTGGCGCCCTTGTATTCGCAAGTGTGGAAGCGCGTTCGTTTGTCGGCGGCACGGAAATTTTTTATCGGGTTCCTATTCTTGGGAAGCGGTTTCGGAATGTTGGCTTTGGGCGCTTCGTCCATTCCGCCGGGGGCCAAAACGGCGGCCGTGAGTATGATTTGGCTTATTTTGGCTTACTTGTTTCATACGATGGGTGAGTTGGCCATTTCGCCCGTGGGTTTATCCTATGTGAGCAAGTTGGCGCCCCTGCGTATGACGGGTTTTATGTTCGGCATTTGGTATATCTTTACGGGCTTGGCCAACAAACTTTCGGGCATGATGGCCGAGGCATCGGAGGGTATTGCCGCGCATTACGGACTTTCGGGTTTCTTTTTGATATTCACGCTGGTTCCGTTTGCCGCCGGATTGTTAATTTTGTCATTGGACGGCTTTTTGAAGCGAAGGATGCATGGAGTAGAGTAAATCCGGAAAATCGGTGTCATGTTTTGGGATAATTCGTGATAAGTGTACCACTTAATTTGTTGATGAGGAGTTTATGCTATAAGCAGTGAGAATTTTATTTTTACCACAGCGTTTCACGGAGTTCGGCACGGAGTTTTACAGAGTTTTTTTTGATTTTTGATTGATTACTCTGTGCGACTCTGTGAAATTTTACTCTGTGTTACTCTGTGGTTTATTTTTTTTCCACAGCGTTTCACGGAGTTCGGCACGGCATTACACGGAGTTTTATTGATTTCTGAATTAATACTCTGTGTTACTCTGTGGTTATAAAAAATATTAAACTGTTGATAATCAAAAAAAAATTCAAGCACCAAGCCATTGGTTAATTGCCAATGGACCTGTTTTTTACTCCAAATATTTGGCCACAATAGGCATACGGCGGCCCATGCCGAAGGCTTTGGGCGAAACACGCAGCACGGGGGCCAGTTGGTAGCGTTTGAATTCGTTGCGGTTGACCATGCGCAGGATGCGTCGCACCAAAGCGGCATCGTAACCTTGCCGGATGATGTCCGATGGACTTTGACGCTCTTCGATATACAGATGTAGGACGGGATCCAATATTTCGTAGGGTGGGAGGGTGTCGGTGTCCTTTTGGCCGGGCCGGAGTTCGGCCGAAGGCGGTTTGCTCAGGATATTTTGCGGAATAACTTCCCGCTCGCGGTTGATGTGGCGTGCCAAGGCATATACTTCGGTTTTATATACGTCGCCCAGGACCGAAAGTCCGCCGGCCAGGTCGCCGTAAAGTGTTCCGTAGCCCACCGAAAGTTCGCTTTTGTTGCTGGTGTTGAGCAATACATGGCCGAAACGGTTCGAAAAGGCCATCAGGTAAATCATGCGGATGCGCGGTTGGATATTTTCTTCGGTAACATCGAAACCTTGGCCCAGGTAAGGGCGTAGCATTTCCATCGTAGCATCGAAAACGGGCGAAATGGGTAAACTTTCGGCCCGGATGCCCAAATTGCGCACCAAAGCCAAGGCATCGGTTACGGAACTTTCGGACGAAAATTCCGAAGGCATCAGTAGGGCGGTGATGTTTTCGGGGCCAAGGGCTTCGGCGGCCAATACCGCCGTAACGGCCGAATCCAATCCGCCCGAAAGTCCCAGGACGGCCGAGCGGAAACCGATTTTTCCGAAATAATCCCGGATGCCCGTAACCAGGGCGTCGTGGATTAGGGGGATTTTTTCCTTGGGACGTTCCCGGTCTTGTCCTGGACGGGTGAAGTTTTCGGTGTCGAAAAAGTCCAATTTTTCTTCGAAAAAAGGCAGTTCCTTGCGGATGTTTCCTTCCTTGTCGATAACCAAAGAGCCGCCGTCGAATATGAGGTCGGTTTGGGCGCCGGCATAATTCACGTAAACGATAGGTAAATCGTAAGCCCGCACATTGGCCCGTAGGACACGGATGCGTTCCCGTGCATGCCGGTAATCGAAGGGCGAGGCCGAAAGGTTGATAATCATGTCCGGCCTTTGCGCCATGAGTTTGGCCATGGGATTGACGGTGTAGAGCGGATTTTCGTTGCCCAAATTCCACAGGTCTTCGCAGATGGTAACGGCGAGACGATGACCTTCGAATTCGACCACGTTCCAACTTACCGCCGGTTCGAAGTAGCGGTATTCGTCGAAAATGTCGTAGGTGGGCAGCAGAGTTTTGTGTTGGCGGTGTATTTCGCGGCCACCGTAAAGCAACACGGCCGTATTGTGCAAGTTCTTGCCTTCGGGTTGAGGATTGGGCGTGGGAAGTCCCACCAAAATACCGATGTCGCGGCTCAGGGGTTTGAGCTGTTCCAAAACGGTGCCGGCACGTTCCACAAAATCATCGAATTCCAAAAAATCCCTGGGCGGATAGCCCGTGATGCTCAGTTCGGGAAAAACCACCAGTTGTGCGCCGCCATTGCGGGCTTGTTGCACATAGCTTTTGATTTTGGCGGCCGTGCCGTCGAAATCGCCAATGGTAACATTGATTTGTGCCAGGGCTATTTTCATGCGGAATGGCTTGGAATACAAAGGTAAGACAATTGTCCTGATTAACGCAGGATATCCGCCGGCGAGGCGGGGATTTGCTTCAAGGTATCGGCCGGTTGCCCGATGAGTAATCCGTCGTCGAACTCGCGGATGGGAAGTCCCATAAACTCCGAAAGTATTTCCTGCTTACGGGCTTGGAATTTGCGAAAATCAAACCCGTAGAAATAAACCACCAAGGCCTTGCCGCCACTGACTTCCTTGCGGATATTTTTTAGTTGCCGGTCAAAATCGGGGTTGGTGCGCAGGGTCATACGGTGATAGTGGTCGGGCAGGTCGAACAGCCGGTTATAATATGGAACATCGAGTTTGATGATGTCGGTGGCGTTGGAATAAATTTTTTGCGAACTGTTTTGAAGCTGACGGATGATGTGCGGGTCGTGAATACGGATAACGTCGATTTGTCCGCCGTGATAGGCCCGCGAATACCAAACAAAGTGAACCGTGTAGGAAAGTATCATCAGGGCGGCCAGGAGCAAGGTGATAAATTTTTCTTTATTTCGATTAATTAAAAATGCCAATAAAATCAGTAGGGTAATAAACAGCGGAGCCATAATCCGGTTGTCCATGGGCGTGGTAAAATCGGCCCAGGTAACCGATGCCCAAACAAAAACAAAATATCCGGCGATGATAAACAGGAGCAGGGACGAAAAACCTTTGATGCGAATGTTATTCCGGTTTTTCCAAATAAGGATTAGCAATAATACGGCCACGGGGCCTACGAGCCAAGGTGTCAGGCCCGGACTCAGCCAATTGGCCAAGGTAACGGCCAATTCCTTGTAGTGTTCCTTGCCGGGTGGATGAAAGGCCAAATGCCGGCCGAACAAACCCGTGCCGCGGTTCATGACATACCATTGCCAAGGGCCGAAAAGAAGGAAAGCGGGAAGCAAGTAGGCCACGAGGTTCCGGATTTTGTTGCGGGTCGAAACAAGTAACCAAAGCGCAATGGAGCCGGTGATGCCCATGGCTGCGTAGCGGGTCAGGAGCATCAAGCCCGACAAAAAGCCCGCCCCTATCAGAAAAGGCGTTTTTTTTGTTTGATTCCATATGACCAACGTCCACAGTTGTAAAGTAAAAAATGCCAGAAACAAGGGCTCGGTGATAACGATTTGATGAAGCGGATATATCCACGAAAACAGAAAAAGCAAAACCACAAAATGCGCCCAAAATTTCGATATGTTCAAAAGCCGCAGCGTGCGGCAAAGAAAAAGGGCGGAAACCAGGAGCGACAACAGGCCGATAAGGCGTGCGGCCGCCATACTTTGTCCTTGGCCCGCATGTGCGCCCAGGGAAAGCAGCCAGGGATACAAAGGCGGATAAAAGGGATAAAAAATAAAATATCCTTCATGCCAAATGCGGAAACCCTTTCCCGAGGCCAAATTACGTGCCAGTTCCAGGTAAATGCTGCTGTCGCCGAATATGAGCATACGTTCCGACAACCACCAATAATGCATCCCGGCCGCAAGAAGTATCAAGGCGGTTATGGCGGGAAATATGTAATGACGCTTAATGATAAGCCGAATTTTTCCACAAAACTAATGGAAAGACAGGGCAAAATCAAATCTTAACGACTTAATTAATTTTAACATAAAATAAACTTGTAGCGTAACAAATATTAC
The DNA here is from genome assembly GCA_015494775.1 of Flavobacteriales bacterium. GTDB lineage: Bacteria > Bacteroidota > Bacteroidia > Flavobacteriales > Flavobacteriaceae > JAADED01. Next base: position 6,356 of record WGAP01000114.1, read on the forward strand.
GCAGTAATAAAACCTTATTTACCCGAAAAATGTTGCCCCAGTTGCGTATTCAATTGCTCGATATAGTCCAGAATGGCTTTACGGCCCAAGCCCGAAACGGACGAACTGACAAAGTAGGGCGGCATGCTTGCCCATTGACGGAGCATTTCGGTTTGGTATGCCTTGATTTGCTTGGCAAGTTGATTGCTCGAAAGTTTATCGGCCTTAGTAAAAACGATAGCAAACGGAATACGGTTGCGGCCCAGCCATTCCATAAATTCCAGGTCGATTTTTTGCGGTTTGTGGCGGGCATCCACCAGCAGAAAGGTATTGACCAAATTAGGTCGTTCTTTGAGGTAAGAACGTATCATTTTTCGAAATTCGGCCCGGTTGGATTTGGAAGTTTTGGCATACCCGTAGCCGGGCAAGTCGGTCAAATACCAATTTTCGTTAATCAGAAAATGATTGATTAATTGCGTTTTACCGGGCGTGGATGAAGTTTTGGCCAGATTTTTCCGGTTGGTGAGCATATTGATAAGCGAAGATTTACCCACATTCGAACGCCCGATAAAGGCATATTCGGGTTTGTTGGCGGGAGGTAAATCCTTGATTTCCTTACTGCTTTTGACAAATTCGGCGCGGTTGATTTTCATAATGGCAAATTTAAAAAACTTACGTAGCTTTGCGCGATTTTTTTGGTATGGTATTTGTGATTAAAGCTGAACCGGAAGGATATGCGGATGATATTATTAAAGAAATAACAAAATTAGTTTACGATTAAACAAAAAGAATTATATTTGCACCAAAATAAAAAGGCAAAAGTCGTATGAGAAGGATTATCAAACCCACACCGATTGACGAGGAAATCAAATTGTTTCCTTACAAAACCATTATGAGTAAAACCGACCCCAAGGGTATCATTGAATATGCCAATGATTATTTTGTTGAGGTATCGGAATACAAAGAATGGGAGTTGATGGGGCAGCCGCACAACATTATTCGTCATCCGGATATGCCCAAAATCATATTCAAAGTTTTGTGGGACCGCCTTCAAAACAAGCAAAACATTCACGCCATCGTCAAAAACCTTTCCAAGAGCGGACGCTATTATTGGGTGGTTACTGATTTCAAATGGAAAGAAGACGAGAACGGTAACATTACCGCCTATTATTCGCGCCGCAAGGCCATTCCCGAAAATGTAAAACATTATTTCGGCGAATTGTATGCCAAACTTCGCAAATTGGAGGACAAAGGCGGCATGGAAGCATCGGGTGCTTACTTGCAAGGACTTTTGGACGATATGGGCAAAACCTATGACGAATTGGTCTTGGATTTGTTCGGACTGACCGAGGACAAACTGATGGAATATATGCGCGCCGAAATCAACGACGAGGATATGATGAAAGGCCGTGGTTCGCAGCAATTGGATCACAGCGCGGAGGAAGCCATTCGCAAAACCACCAAAAAAGGACTTTTCGGAAAATTGTTCGGATAAACGGATTGAGATAGTTTGATTTTTGTCATAAAAAGTCATACTTTTGTGGCCGTTATAAATTAAGTTAATATGGAATTGGAGAAAGGACTATCCCCCGATATTACTTTGGTTTGTAAGTTAAGTAAAGATGGCATCATACGTTACATTAATAAGGAATACACTGATGTAACGGGCTATACCGAGGCGGAAATTATCGGAAAATCCCACGAGACCTTGCAAGACCCGCGTTTGCCGGCGGTAATTTCCAAGCGTATCTGGGAAACAATAAAGTCGCACGACCATGCTTATTTTGCTTCGAAAAATTACACCAAGAACAACGAGTTTTTTTGGACCGTTGCCGATATTCACTCCCGGATGCACGAAAACAAACCCACGGCCATATTTATTCGTCGTAAATTTTTGCCCTTGGAAATCCGGGCCGAGTTGGAACAGTTGTTCCAAATTCTTTATGAAATCGAAAATCACGGAGGCGGGGAAAAAGTTGCTCGAAAATACCTGGACGGTTGGTTCGAGGACCGGAATGTTACCTGCCTGTCCGAATATATTGTGAATAAATTCGGCGGAGAGAAAAAGTTGGCCGAGTATATGAACGCCGAAATTCCACTCAAAGAACTCTTCAAGGTTGATGCACGCGAAATGGGGATTGATGAGATTCTTAAAACCGTCAAGAAAAACAAAAAACGCCGTTTCGGCTTGTGGTAATCAATCCGAAATTAATATCCAAATACTCCCGTTATGGAATGTGTTCAACTCAATGTTTACGATACCCTTAAAGTTCGCGTAAATGAAAACGGTCGCATTATTTTTGCCGACAATAACTTTCTGAATTTTACCGGTTTGGACATCGACGATTTGGTCGGTGAACCTTTTAAAGTGCTTTTTGAACAAAATTTCGATGAAGGGGGCTATGATGAGCTCATTTTTCCCTTTATGCTCCAAAAAAAGAAATTTTATTTCCTGATGAGCGGACGTATGAAGGACGGGAAATGCTATTGGGGCATTGTTCGTTCAACGCATTATTTTACCAAAGGGAATAACGAACCCAAATTCTTGCTCGAAATCAAAATGCTACCCGAGGCCTCGGCTAAATTTGTTGCCGATCTGTTTAATAAAATGATTGAAATCAAAAATAATGCCGGTGCCGAATATGCCATGAAATACTTTCAGGGGTATATGGAAGAGAATGGTATGAATATTGAAAATTTTGCGCTCCAAGTTTTGGGCATCAAAGAAAAGAAGTTGGACAAATATTTTAAGATTTAATCCGAAAGGTCCAAATTGTATTTCTTCATCAGTTTTCGTAAATTAATCAAGGCATAGCGCATGCGACCCAGCGCCGTGTTGATACTGATGTCGCATATTTCGGCGATGTCCTTAAAAGGAATGTTTTCGTAAATGCGCATTTTGAGCACCCTTTGCTGCTCGGGAGGCAATTCGTCGATGAGTTTTTTCATGCGATCGATGGTTTGATGGCGCATCAACTGATGCTCGGCCGTGCTGTTGTCGGGCAGGATGTCGAAAACCGAAAATTCTTCGGTGTCGTATTGGTTTTTTTGCCTTTTTTGGCGACGAAAATGGTCAATAATCATATTGTGGGCAATGCGCATGAGCCAGGCGCCGAAACGTCCTTCTTCGTTGTAGCGCTTGAATTTGATGGTGTCGATAACCTTGATAAAGACCTCCTGAAAAATATCCTGCGCCAAATGCGGATCCTTGACGCGGTTCATAATGTATCCGTAAAGCTTGTGCTCGTAGCGCGTCATCAAACGCGAAAAGGCTTGTTCATTACCGCCGGCATAGCTACGTATCAGCTCCGCATCGGAGATTTTAACGTCTTTCATAGGATAAGGTTTTGCAATACGTAGCTATTTTACATAGGCAGCCGGATTTAATTTAAATTCAAAAATAGTAAAAAATTTTTATTTCGTGCAAATCGGGCGATTTGGTTCCGGTGAAAAACTTTTTGGGAGTTTTTTTTCGGCGTTTCCGTTATCGCGAAGCGATGTGCGCCCGAATGAACTTATTCGAACATATCGGGCGTGAGCGTGGTGTCGGCCGGAATGTTGTGGCGGCTCCGTTTGCCCACAATCAGGTGGCGCTCCTTCCAGCGCAGTCCGGTTCCCGGGCTTTTGAGCACGAGCATATCCTCGGTGAGCACCGTGCCTGCGGGAATGTCCGCCTTGCTAACCAAACTGCGGCCCAACTTGGCACGCGCCGCCTGCACGGCCGGGTCCACCTCCTTGACGCCGTCGCCCAGGGACTTGCGGGCATCGCGGATAAAACGTATCATGCGGGCCAATTCGTCGGGTTCGGCACTGGCGGCGTGGTCGCTGCCCTTCATGGCCTTGTTGAGCGTGATATGTTTTTCAATCACTGCCGCGCCCAAGATCGATGCCGTAACGGCGGCCGTAATGCCCGTGGTGTGGTCCGAGTAGCCGGTGATTTTGCCGAAGCGTTTGCGCAGGGTTTCCATGGCCCGCAGGTTGGCCCGTTCCAAATCGGCCGGATATTGGGAGATACATTGCAGGATGATGATGTCGCTTCGTTCGCGGCCCAGGGCATCGAGGGCATCGGCGATGTCGTCCAACGAAGCCATGCCGGTGGAAATAATCACCGGTTTGCCCGTACGGGCTATGCGGTGGAGCAAAGGAATGTTGTCCAAATCGCGCGAAGCAACCTTGTAGAAAGGCACGTCGAGGCGTTCGGCCATGTCCACCGACGGAATATCGGTAGGCGTGAGAAAGTAGGTGATGCCGCGGGCGCGGGCGTATTCTTGGAGTTCGCGGTGTTGGTCTTCGGACAGTTCCAGGGCCAGGCGGTGTTCGCCGTAGGTTTTGCCGAAGGAGTGGGGGTTGTCGTAGGGCTTGTCGAAAGCCGCGCGGGTGAGGTCGGAAGGGATGTGGCGTTTTTGGAATTTGACGGCGTTGGCGCCGGCATCCACGGCCACATCGATCAGTTGCTTGGCCAGTTCGATACTGCCGTTGTGGTTTTGCCCGATTTCGGCCACGATGTAGGCCGGCAATCCGTCGCCCACGGGCGTGCCGTCCAATTCGAGCCGTAGCGTTTGACCTGCGGTGGGAATCTTTTCGACCGGAATATGCGTTTCGATATAACGGTAAAGCGCATCCGCATCGGGGCGGACATTGTCGTAGTCCAAATCGTGCAGGAGTTTTTCGATAAATTCCAATTGCTCCCGCGTGTCGATGGTCAGGTAGCGGTTGTAGCGGGCTTGGAGCCGGTCCCAATTCTTGTCCAGCTTTTGCACGCGAAACATGGCGGCGTTTTTGCGCAGAAAAGGCGTTACGTGTTCGCGGTCG
>WGAP01000115.1 GCA_015494775.1 Flavobacteriales bacterium
CTCACCCGGCACCAACTTCACGTTAATCACGCTTTGGTTGCCTACTTTTACCTTCTTCTCGGTGTAACCTTGGTAGGAAAAGACCAATACATCATCAGGCGATGCCATGATGCTGTATTTTCCGTCGAAATCCGTAACGGTACCCTTTTGCGTACCTTGGATTACAACGTTTACACTCGGTAACGGTTCACCGGTGTTTGCATCGGTTACCGTACCGGACACCTTTTTCTCCTGGGCAAATGAAATTTGCACCACCAACGCTAACAAAAGCGTCCAGAGTCCTTTAAACTTTGTTCTCATCTGTATGGTTTTTTGTTTTGCTAACTACAAATATCGGAAAAAAAAATTATTCTGCAAACTTTTTTGAACAAATCCCAATGTTTTTAGAGGTAAACCCCCTTTTTTACCAATTCAAACTATATCCTACGGAAAACATAAGTTGTTCATTATCAACGGAAAAGGATTTCGCGTACGGATAACCGATTTCAATGCGCAAACGCCCTGCTCGCGACCCGTTTTCCAAACCCAAACCGCTCAAAAACAAGCTTTCAGCATCAAAATTACGCCCGAAAAGCGCGTAAAAACGATGCCATGCATACAACGAAACCCCCGTCCGCGTAAAATAAAAATGTTCGTCCAACAGCAAATGGCCCCGCACATAATACGACTCGGGAACCAGGAATTTGAGATAACTGTCGGTGGTCCGCGTCAAGGCCCAAATGCTGTCCGTAGCGTAAAATCCCGTCAAAGTGTGTATCAAAGGATTTTTAGTCCAATGCCGCCAATACAGTTCCGGTTTGACGTAAAAAGCTCCGTTACCTATCCCCCACTCGCTTGCGGCGGAAAAATTTCCGGTGCCCGCCCCTTGGCCGTAAGCCACCGAAAAAACGGCAAACCTGCGTATCCGGCTTTGCAAGGTGTCGGCATTGCGCAACCAGGTACCACCCACGCCCCAATGCCACCGGCCGGTTTCGTAACCGAAAACCGTAGCCGCCTGCATCACCAGGCGGTCGCCCGTTTTGTCCCAAAGCAATTCAAGCCGGTTGTGCCACGAACTGCCGAAAAGATAAGGAAACCGGTGGCCGTAACGGAAAAACCTGCGCCGTGCGTCGGCCTCATAATCCCATTGAAGCGTTTCGGCCCGGTTAAACGTATTGCGCAACATCAACCGGGCTTTCCCCTGCACCGTCCAACGCCCGTCCAATCGCGCAGGCGCCAACAAAAGTTCTGCCGATTGCCGGTGCGGATTGTCCGCCTTGATCACCAAAACCCTTCGTCCGTCGATGTTAAAAACCTTTTGGCCATAAACCCTGAAATCCGGCAATGGCATAGGCAACAAGCCCAATCCTTTGCGCCGCAGTATTCGCATCCACCTGCGGGACAAATTGGGTGGAAAGGCCGGCACCGAAACCACGCTGAGCGAATCCACCCGCCGGCTTCGCACCGAATAATAGGCCGTAAATCCCGAACCGGTTTTCACGATGGAATCGCAATGCAACAAACCCGGGTAAGCGGCCAATTCCCGCGCCACATCCCGCGCCGCCACCTGCTTATAGTGCGCACCGTCCACAAATATCCCCACCGGCGCCGCTGCCGGAAGCGTATCCGTGGGCAAACTTTGCGCCGCACCCCGCCAGTTTACAATAATAAATAATATGTATAAGCACTTTTTCCGCATATATCCATCCGGCAATTTAACGATTTTCGCCTTTGACGACCACAAGGTTCCGATTAAAATTTATTATTAGGGCGCCTGCCGACATTGCTTCGCAATGTGCGGCACCGGGCTGTCCGCTCAAATGCACGTGCGGCCCGCTCTTGCCCTGAGGGCGTGGCGGGCGTGGCTTCCTGCTGGTCGCCCCGCCGCCACGGCAGGCCTGCGGCGCGCCGCCCGTGCATAACCGCTCCCATCCCTGGCGCGGATTTAGTTTTGAGTTTATAGTTTTTAGTTTTGAGTTGGTTTTTATCAAAGCTAACTGAATGAATGGCCGGTGCCTTCGATACACTGCGCCTTCGGCACAGCACTCAGGCACCTGTTTTGGCGGTCGCTGAGTGATTTTGCGAAGCAAAATTGTATCGAAGCGACCGGCCGGGGCTTCGATACACTGCTCACTGCGTTCGCAGCACTCAGCCGCCGGCCTTTTCCCGCGCGATAAGTCACGCTTGAATGATGAATATCGAACAAACGAACGTCGATCAGCGATTTAAAAAACTTCAAAAAACCCAATCACCCCTCCAACTCCGCCGAAATCCGCTCGCGTTCCGCTTCGGCTTGCTCCCACTGCGCATATAATTCATCAATCCGGTGGCGCAAACTTTCGTAATGCGCAAAAAATTCCGCATCGCCCGTATCGCCCTGCTGCATCCGCCGTTCCATGGCTTGAAGTTCCCGTTCCGCTTCTTCGATCCGGCTTTCAATGTTCTTTAACCGCTTTTCCAGGCGGCGGCGCGCTTTGAGCATCTCTTTGATGCGGGCGCCCTGTTTTTGCACCGTCGGTTTCGCGGCTTGGCCGGTTGTGGGTTCGTCATTGCGTTCCAATGTTTGCAAATGATCCAAGCGGCGGGCTTCCAAAAACTCGTTAATGTCGCCCCGGAAACGCCGGATTTCCAAGGGACGGAATTCCCAGGTCTGCTCCGTAAGTCCGGCCAAAAAATCCCTGTCGTGCGACACCACAATCAACGTGCCCGGAAAATCCTTCAAAGCCGCTTTGAGCGTTTCCTTCGACGGAATGTCCAAATGATTGGTGGGCTCGTCCATAATCAGCACATTGAAGCCGCGCAACATCATTCCGGCCAGGGCCACGCGGTTACGTTCACCGCCCGACAGCACCTCGATGGGCTTAAACACCGCCTCGTCCGAAAAAAGGAATGCGCCCGCCACATCGCGCACGCGCGGGCGTGTCTCGGCCGTGGCCTGCTGTTCCAAATAATCGATGATACGCATTTTGCCGGGCAAGCGATGGCTTTGGTCTTGTGCAAAATAACCGATTCGCACATTATGCCCCATTTCCAAAATGCCTTCATAATCGTTCTCGCCGGCCAAAATGGATGCCAAGGTGGTTTTGCCCATTCCGTTGCGCCCCACAAAGGCGATTTTTTCGCCCCGGGCTATATGAAATTCCAAATGGCGAAGTACGGGCTTGCTCCCGTAGGCCTTGGAAAGTCCCGTGGCACGGAATACACTCTTTCCCGAAGGCGGCACGGGCGGAAATTGCACCCGCAAAACGGCCTGCTCCGCATCGGGCATCTCGATGCGCTCCATTTTTTCCAATTTTTTGATAAGCGACTGGGCAAAGGCGGCCTTGCTGGCCTTGTAACGAAACCTGTCGATGAGTTGTTGCGTCTGCTTGATTTCCCGCTCCTGATTAATGGCTTCGCGACGTTGTTTTTCCAGGATTTCGGCCTTGCGCTTCAAAAATTCGGAAAAGCCGAAAGGCAAATCCCAATACCTTTTTCCGGCCAATTCCAAAGTGCGCCCCGTGATGTTGTCCAAAAACCGCTTGTCGTGCGAAACAAGAATCAAGATGCCTTCGTAACGTTTCAAAAAATCTTCGAGCCAAAGGATGCTTTCCAAGTCCAAATAATTGGTGGGCTCGTCCAAGAGCAAAATATCCCGCCCGCCGGCCAGGATTTTGGCCAACTCCACGCGCATTTGCCAGCCACCCGAAAAGGCCGTTAACGGCTTGTCGAAATCCCCGGCCGAAAAGCCCAAACCTTTCAGGATGCGCTCCAAAGTTCCGCGATAGGTATAACCACCCAGCAAACGGTAGCGGTATTCGGCTTCGGCCAATGTGCGCGCGGCGTTTTCGTCGCCACCGGACGCCAATTGATTTTCGGCATCCCGCATCTTTTGCTCCAAAGTCAAAAGTTCGGGAAAAGCCCTACGGGCTTCGTCCATCACACTACGACCGGGTTCGATGCGCGAAATTTGACGCAAGTATCCGATCCGGCTGTCTTTGGGCAGGTGAATAATCCCTTTTTCCGGTTCCACTTCGCCCGCTATGGCACGCAAAAGTGTGGTTTTGCCCGCACCGTTCCGGCCGGTCAGGGCTAACTTTTCGCCGGCCTTGATTTGCAGGTTCAGTCCGGAAATAACGGGATTACCACCCAGGCGTATGTGCAAATCTTCAATCCTAATCATAGCCATACACCAAATGCGCCGCCAAAATATCGGTTTTTTGTTGCACTTCGCGCCATTCGTCGTCGGGCCGGCTACCGGCCACAATACCACCACCGGCGAAAAGACGCACACGCCCGTCCACAACTTCCAAACTACGCAAATGAACGTAAAACGCTGCCTGTTCTCCGTCTTTCAGGCCGAAAAATCCCGTATAGTAGCGGCGGTCGAAATCTTCGTTGGCCGCAATCCACTGCAAGGCCTCGTCCTTGGGCAGGCCCACTACGGCGGGCGTGGGATGCAAAGTGCGTAGCACTTTGGGCAGGGCTTCGGCCGGATGATCCAAAATAAATCGAATGTCGGTACGCAAATGGGTCAAATGACCTTGCCGGTGATCTTGCGGGCCGTCCTGACTCAATGCCCATCCGCGCGAAAGCAGGCGGCGAATGATATAATCGGTTACGATTTTTTGCTCGTTCCGTTCTTTATCGGTCCAAGGACGCGATGTGGTTTTGGTGCCGGCCAAGCTATACGTGAGCCCGAAATGCCCGTCGATGCGAACCAAAACTTCGGGACTGGCCGCCAACAGCCGGGTATGCGCCGGATGATGCCACAAGTAAACAAAACTCTGCGGGTAGGTCAAGGCCAGGCGCATAAAGGTTGCCACGGCATCCCATCCTTCGACGGGATAATCACGATAGCCCGCCACCACAACCTTTTGTAGGGTCCCCGAAGCAATGGCATCCAAAGCCGACTGCACCCGGGTCCGATGCGCCTTGGCCGCCGTTCCGTCCAAGGGCGAAGGAACAGCTCCCGCAACGGGCATTTCCCATTGTGCCAACGGGAAACGGATAATATGCACCCGCTCGCGCGGCATCACGGCCACCGGAAGACGGTCGCGCACCAAGGGATGCACATAAAAACCGTCGGTTTTAAATTGCGGGTCGGTATGTAATGCGTTATCTTTTTGAAGCCATAGTTCAGCCAGCTCGTCGCCGGGCCGGTGAAACAAAACAAAAGGTTCACCGCCCGGGAAACCTTTGATGTCGCGGGCGGTCATTTTCATTTGTCCAAAATCATATTGGTCAGTTTGGCATGGGCCACCAAACGTGCCTGTTCGTCGGTAATGAGAATTTCCCAAAGGTGAATGCTTCGCCCCTTGTGAATCAGCCGGGCCGTGGCCGTAACCCTACCCGAACGGACACTACGCAAATGATTGATTTGAAGGTCAATACCGCGGGCTTCCTGCTTGTTGGCATCGATAAACAGGTAACTGGCCGTGCTGCCCACGCTTTCGGCCAGGGCCGCCGATGCGCCCCCGTGCAAGAGCCCCAGGGGTTGATGCACGCGACTGTCCACGGGCATTTCGGCCCGTAACATGTTTTCGCCCACATCCGTAAAGCGTATGCGCAGTGCTTCCAGCATATTGCCGGGAACAATGCGCTCGTTGAGAAATTGCAGGATTTGTTCTTTTTGTTTCATCATCAATATTTTTCCAAAACCAAGGGTTTTTGCCGGAAGGCATCCTCTTCGTCCGATTCGATGCCCAGGGCGTCGTAGATATAGTAGAAGGTGGAAAGGATTTCGGGTTTCCCGTTGACCACGGCCACATCGTGCTCGAAATGGGCCGAGGGTTGGCCGTCGGCGGTTTTGATGGTCCATCCGTCGGGATATTGCACGATGCGAGGCGTGCCGCGGTTGATCATCGGTTCAATGGCCAGCACGAGCCCTTCCTTGATTTTTTTGCCCGAACCGCGGCGGCCGTAGTTGGGTACCGCCGGATCTTCGTGCATTTTACGCCCCAATCCGTGGCCCACCAGTTCGCGCACCACGCCGTAGCCGAAGCTTTCGGCATGCGATTGAATGGCATGGCTGATGTCGCCCACGCGCCGGCCGGCACGCATTTGGGCAATGCCCTTGTAGAGCGCGGCCTTGGTTTGGTCGAGCAATTGGCGGGTGGCGGCATCAATTTCGCCTATGGCGAAAGTGTAGGCATGGTCGCCGTAATATCCGTTCATCAAAACCCCGCAATCGATGGACACAATGTCGCCTTCGCGAAAAGCTTTGTCGGTGGGTATGCCGTGTACCACCTGGTCGTTCGGACTGATGCAGAGTGTGTTGGGAAAATCGTAAAGCCCTTTAAAGCCGGGAATACCGCCATGGTCGCGGATATATTCCTCGGCCAAACGGTCCAAATAAAGGCCCGTAACGCCGGGTTTAAGCTCACGGGCCAGCATGCCCAGGGTTTTGGACACCAAAAGGGCGCTTTGGCGTATGAGCTCGATTTGTTCGGGTGTTTTGTAATGTATCATGGTTGTTTTTGGTAATCGTGAACGTAGTGCTCGCCACGTAAAATACGGAGCAAATCCCGCTCGATACTTTCCATGGGATATTCGATGATGCGGGCCGCTTCCTTGTCCTTTTTGTAAACGATAAACGTGGGCACGCGAATAATGTTTTTGCCCTTGACCAAAGGCGATTCGCCGTAATGCCGCGGCAGGGCGAAAATGCGGAATTGTTTTTCGGAAATCCCCGCCGCGCGGGCAACGCGCACAAAATGCGGCACGTGTTCGCGGCTGTCGGGACACCAGGTGCCCATATAAATGTCGATGTGCACACCGGATTTGTCCAATTGCTTCAAAGCGCCAAGTGCAACCGTATCGGGCTGATATTCGTTATAATTTTCCTCGAACCAAGTTTTATAAGGTGCTTTTTGCAACGCCACCACGGGAATTTGTCCCACCAGGATGGGCTTGCCCTTGTAGGTCTCGGTATGATAGCTTTGCCGCGCCGCGTGGCAACCGGCCGCAAACAAGGCCAATAGCAATATAAAACGTAATGGTCGCATAACGGGATTTTTGTCAAAGATAGGAATAATCGAATTTTCCGAAGCAATTTTTTCCGAAAAGGAAGGATTTTCGGGCACCCGAAAAATTTTTATCCGAACAAAAAAATCCGGCTGTTTACTTTCACCGAAAATTGTCGTATATTTGCAGCGGACTTTACGGGAAATGCGGATGGGGGCTGAAAAGCCCCCGTTTTATTGGATGTTAATGGACCAGGACTATGGGTTTTGAACAAAAAATACGGGAACAAATCGAGCAAAGCGTGTCGCGGAATCCGGATTTGTTTATCTTGGATTTGGACATCAGCCCCGACCGCAATGTGTCGGTGGTCATCGACGGCTACCGTCCCGTGCCGCTGAGCGAATGCATACGCATCACCCGTGAGGTGGAAAGCGCCATGGACCGTGAAGAGGAGGATTTTGCCCTCACCGTCAGCACCTTCGACATCAGCCGTTGGTTTACCGACCGCCGGCAGTTTCCCAAAAACATCGGGCGCCGGCTCCAAGTGCAAACCGGCTCGGAAACCCTCGAAGGCCAACTGACCGAAGTCAACGACGCCGGCATTGTGCTGGAACAAAAGGTGCGTGAACCCAAGCCCGTGGGCAAAGGCAAACACACCGTTACCAAACGCATCGAAATCGCTTTCGAAAACATAGAAAAAGCCAAAGTCAAACTGCAATTCTGAAAAAACAATCACTATGGGAAATAAAGAATTTATCGAAGCTTTTAAAGAATACAAAGACGAACGGCTCATCAGCCACGACGAGTTGCTCGGCATTTTGCAGGAAGTGTTGGAATCCACCCTTCGAAAAAAATTGGGTATTGAACGGAAAAAAGGAAAAGATAAGGATAAAGAAGCCGAACAACCCGAGGATAATTTCGACGTAATCATCAATCCCGACAACGGCGACATCGAAATGTGGGTTTACTACGAAGTGGTGGAAGATGATGCGGAGGATTTTAATCCCAACCGCCAAATCCGGCTTTCCGACGCCCGCCAAATCGACCCCGATGCCGAAGTGGGCGACGAAATTTCCAAAGAAGTGA
>WGAP01000116.1 GCA_015494775.1 Flavobacteriales bacterium
CCCGAAGGAAGCCCCACGCACGGGCGGGCGCGGGCGCGCGGCACGCGCGCCCGCGCAAAACCACGGCATCCGCCAAGGCGAATATAAGCGGACAGCCCGGCGGGCGCTCGGCGTTGCAGCAAGCATAAAACCTTCACACCAAGTCTTGTTCTTTTTGCCGATTACGGCATTGACCATCCTTGCCATAGCTACGGCTATGCCTTCGGATTGCCGGCTTTGTTCTTAACAAAAATAACTTCGACTTATCCGACATTTTATGCTTGCTGCAACGCGTGAGGAAACGGACGATGCGAAAGCGCTCCGCCGCTTGAAGCAGCGTCCGAGGCCCCGCCGCGGCGCGCGTCAGCGCGCCGGGCGGATGGCCGGACGTAAACATTTGAAAATCAATGGAAAGCCCCGCCCCGCGGCGAAGCCGCGGGGCGGGGCGCCGATACAATCATTCCAACGTCCGGCCATCCGCCGCGGGCATTCGCCCGCCGGCGGGGCCCCGAACGTGAGCGCCCGGGCGCCCTGATAAAAAACACCCCTAACTGCTTTTTTCTTGCTATTTTTACAACAAAATTGCTCCTATGCGTCGTGCCGTGTGGATATTGCTTTGGATTTTGCCCCGGTTGCTTGCGGCCCAACAGGCGGACTTGTCGTCGCCGCGCGCTACGATTTATACGCATCTGGAAAATTTGAAGCCCGGGCATTATCATCCCGAGATTTCGGCCCTGACCTTTTACGGACTTCCCAAGGATGCGGCGCGCGACAAAGCGTTGAAACTCAAATACATTTATGCGGGTTACGGGCTCAACGTGGACTATAATCAAATTCCCAACGCCCCGGATTATACCGACAGCATTCATTTTCCGTTTCCGCGCCGGGCCTACATTCCGTTTCCGCTGCGGCTGCGCGACGTGTATGTGGAAAAATACGGCGGCCGGTGGTATTATTCGCAGCACACCGCCGCGCGCATCGACGGTTTGTTTGACCGGCTTTATCCCTACGGGGTTGATTTTGTGCAACATATTCCCGCCGAGTTGAAAATCAAGTTGCTGGGTTGGGAACTGTGGCAGTGGTTGGGATTCATATTGCTACTGGCAGCCGCTTGGCTCGTGCATTTGATAGCCAAACGGATTTTTTATTACCTGCTGCGTTTGGCCAAGCGAAAACTTTTGCCTTTGGCCTTCGACGTGGCACGCATCGACCGGCGGATGTTGCAGTTTTCGGACCCTGTTTCGTATTTGGTGGCCTTGTCGTTGCTCCAAAAATTTATTCCCAGTTTACTGCTGTCGTTTCGTAGCAGCCAATTCCTGATAGGCGGATTGGAAATAGCGAAAATTCTGTTGTGGATTTTGATTTTTATCCGTTTGGTGGACTTGATGATGTCGTTCTACGTAACGCGGGCCGAACGCAGTGCCAGCAAGCTCGACGACCAATTGGTGCCCATTTTGCGCAATACGCTCAAAGCCCTGGTGATTATTGTGGGCGGTTTCAAGTTGATGATTGCCTTCGGGGCGGATCCCAAAACGGTGTTGGCCGGTGCCAGTATAGGCGGTTTGGCCATCGGTTTGGCTTCGCAGGATACGATTAGGAATTTGATAGGCACCTTTATGATTTTTGTGGACAAGCCCTTCCGCATCGGTGATTGGATTTCGTTCGAAAATATTGAAGGTTCGGTGGAGGAAGTGGGCTTCCGCTCGTCGATTATCCGGGCGGCGGATACCACCGTTTTCAAGGTGCCCAACAGCAAATTGGCCGAGATTGCCATCAACAACAAAGGTCAACGCGTTTACCGGCGCTACACCACGCGCTTGGGCATTCGCTACGACACGCCGCCGCAACTCATCGAACAATTTGTCGAAGGTATCAAACAAATCATCGAGCGGCATCCGCTTACGCGCAATTCGTCCGACCATACGCCCTACAACGTAAAGCCCTACAACGTAGAGTTTGTGGACTACGGCGATTCGGCCTTGGAAATTTTGGTCAATGTGTATTTCAAAACAAGCGATTGGGGCGAAGAAATGCACGGGCGGCATATTCTGCATTTGGGCATATTGCGTTTGGCCGAAAAATTGGGCGTGGGCTTTGCCTTTCCGTCGCAAACGCTCTATATGGAATTGTTTCCCGAAAAAAAGCCCGAATTTCCGCAGTATGATACCGACCTTGAAAGTATTCGCAAGCGGATGGAAGCGGCCCTGGCCGAGTTTGAAAAAATTATCAGTAAGTATTAGGCATTGTTATGGGATGGTATCAGTATGTGATGGCGGCGGCCTACGATCCTTTTATGCGGCGTTTGGAAAAGGATTTGAAGCATTATCGTAAAAAACTTTTGGGCATGACCCGTGGCCGGGTGCTGGAAGTGGGCGCCGGCACGGGGGTGAATTTCGATTTTTATCCCGGGGAGGTCGAGGTAATGGCCATCGAGCCGTCGCGGGCCATGTTTCGCAAAGCGAAAAAGCGGCTTACACATCCGAACATACGGCTTTATAACATGGGCTTGGAAGATGAGCATGTGAATGCGTTGCGCCCGCCCGAAGGATTTGATTTTGTAGTGTCGATGTTGGTCTTGTGTTCGGTGCGGGAATATCCCGAGGCCATTGCGCGCTATTACAAACTCTTGGCCGATAAGGGCAAATTGTTGGTTTTGGAACACATTCATGCCACGGGAACGGCATACGGAAAGTTTCAGCAGTGGGTCAATCCCGTATGGCGCCCCCTGGCCGACGGATGCAACCTGACCCGAAGGCAGGATTTGGATTTGAAAAAATATTTCCGACCCGTGGAAGAAGGATATTTCCGGCTGGGAACCGATTGGTATTGGGCGGTGATGGAAAAAAGGCCGGGTTTATAAATGTTGTAAGATAAAATGCTGCGCTTTTTGGGCGGCATCCCAGCCGTCGGCATTATTGAAAATATGTCCGCTGTTGGGGTAAAGGTAAAATTCATTTTCCACGCCGGCCGAATCGAGGCGAGCGTGTAGGCGTTGTCCTTGGGTGGGCGGAACCAGGGTGTCGGCACCGCCATAAAATAAAATCGATGGTGGTGTGGAGGATTGCACATAGTGATAGGGGCTTACGCCGGCGTAGTAGCTTTCGTTGCCCTGGTAGGGATGATTGAAAATATATTCGATGCCGGTAAAAATATATTGCCAATGTCCGGCGGTATGATATTGGGGGTCATTGAAATCCACCGGACCTACAAAATTGATAACACCTTTGATGCGTTGCGGGTCGGCATAGCGGTAAGCATAGAGCGAAGCGATATGGCTGCCCGAACTCAGCCCGAAAACGATGATCCGCCGGGCCGGAAAATGATACTGCGTATCGAGGGCATCGATGGCGGCGGCAATATCATCGGTTTGTTGCGGAACGGGTGGCGCCGTGGGAGTGTCCAAGCGGTAATCGAGGTTGATAACGGCATAACGGGCCAGGCCGCGTTCGAAATCGAACCAAGGAGCAAAATCACTTTTGTCGCGTTGGTACCAACTGCCGCCGTGTACCAAGACAATCAATCCCATGGTGTCGCGAACGCCGGCGGGAATATACACGTCCATGATTTGCTGCGGATGGCTGCCATAGTGTACATCGTAATCCAAAACCGTGCTACGAAATTGGGATTCATCCCGGGTATTTCGCTTATGACAGGCCGTCAAAAGAAGTCCGGTCAAGACCGCAAGAAACAAAAATCGCTTCATGGATGAAATTTTAGGGGAAAGTTACGACAATTTCCGGCAAACAAAAACCCGCTCCAAGGTAGGAGCGGGTTTGAAATGAGAAAAACAATAACCCTAAAATTCCGGTTATTCTTTTTGTACCTTGCGGGTGGTGTATCTGTGCGTGTCGCGGTCGATAACCGAAACCAGGTACATGCCCGTTTTCAGTTGGCTTACGTTGACCGAAATTTGATCACCCGTAAAACGGAAATGCATCACCTGGCGGCCCGAAAGGTCGTGAACATAAACCTCGAAGGTTTTGTTTTCGGCCGTGCGGATGTGCAATTCCCGTTCCATGGGGTTGGGAAAGAGTTCCACGCCCGATAGCGCGGTGTATTCCTCCACGCCCATTATGGCGGCCAGGTCGGGCCCGATAAAGCCCTCGGACAGGTGGGTGGCGCCCACGGTGGCTTCGCGGTTGGCCAACTCACCGCCGGCGGTAATGATGTTCATTCCTGCTTGGGATGCGGTGGTGCCCACCGGTGCCAGGGACGACTTGCGGAGTTGTAACTGCCCGAAAGCGGCCCAGCCCGTAAGGAGGATGATGAAGGTTAACAGGTATTTTTTCATAAGGCATTATTTTTTATAAACCACAAAATCAAAGTATTGGTCGGTTAATGTACCCGATGTGTCGTAGGTTCGGATATATAAATATCCATTGAATTTGTCAGCCGAAATAAATCCGACGCCTCCCATCCGCATGGTTGCCACTACCAGATAATCGCGGTAATCGCTCATAGGAGTATCGAAAGTGATTTTATACACACCGGTTCCTGTTTTTTGTATGGTGTAACCGTCGGTTCCGTTCGCTATACTACCATCATCGTCAATTGATCCATAAAGATAGGCCTTCATATCCGCATCGCCGGATTCAGGCGCTTTCAGTTTTTGGGACATATACACATCGCCCACGAAATATCCTGCATAGCTTCCGTGTTTTTCGGCCTTACCGTAAACGGCATAATGGGTGCCACCCGAGGTACTGTCGATGACATTGTAGGAGCCGTATTTGTTTCCACCACCGGCACCTGTAATGGAATTATATGTTCCGATTCGATTTAAAGCATTGCCATCTCCATCCAAGGTATTATAGGTTCCAAAAACAAACCAAGAAGAAGAATCAGCGGTTATTGCATTCTGAACTCCCAATACCACCATGCCATTATCGACATTTTTAACCTCATTATTTATTCCATATACATTCAAACCGGCCACATAATTATCCATTCCCTTTTGTGCATGGTTGGAAATGCTAACAATACTATCACGAACACCAATTTGTGCACCGGCGCCATTGGTCAGGTTATTAAATACACCGTAATGCACACCAGCACCTGTTCCCATCATGCTGTTGTAAACGCCGTAATGAGTACCATCGCCGGTATTGGTTACAAGATTGAACAGGCCGTATTGATCCCCTTGGCCCGATCCGGCGGTTAAATCATAGTAGGCATAATGGTCGCCGTTACCACCGCCGATGTTACGAACCGAAACGCCGTAATTGGCACCATCGCCGGGCGTGTTCAGGTAATGATAGCTGCCGTATTGGGAACCTGAACCGGTACCCAGAGTTTGAGTATAAATGCCGAATTGCGGTTGGTCGGTCGAGCCGTTGATGAATGCCGATACGGCGGCGGCAGAACTATTGCCATGGAAAGTTTTGTAAATCTCGGTTTCGGAAATGGGTGGAGTACCATTGGGCGAAAATTCATCACCCAAAATTACCATGCCCGGGTGTTTGATAACTTCGGTGGGAAGTGTGGCCGGTTGGTCCGACATGTTGAGGAATACATAGGAATTTGCCGTTTTTTCGGCATATTTGGCATAAGGTACATATTGTAATGCCGTGGTACCGAAATCGGTGAAGGTGGAACCGCCATTGGTGCTGGCTTCGGTTTGCAAACTGATGGCATGCGACCAGTTGATAGCCGAAAAACTTCCGCTAAGTACCGTCCCCGTTCCAATAACTACGGTGGCAATACCATTGGCATCGGTGGTAACGTTGTGGGTTTCGCGATATACGGTGGTGCTGCCGTCTTTCAGCGTTAAACGAAGGACAACCGCTTGATTGGACAGTGGGTTATTCCCCTGCGACAGCAGAATTTTGTAGTTGAATCCGTCTTGGGCAAAGG
>WGAP01000117.1 GCA_015494775.1 Flavobacteriales bacterium
CGTTTTTGCAAATATCCGTCCGGATGGAAAAAACAAAAAACCGTTATCGGCGGCACCAAAGATCCGAAAATCGAGCGCATTCTTTCCCTGCAACCCGATTTGATTTTGGCCAACAAGGAGGAAAACACACGCGAAGCCGTGGAAGCCCTTCGTCGGCACGTGCCCGTGTATGTGAGCGATGTGGTTAGCTGGGAAGATAATTTGCAGTGGATTGAACAAGTAGGGCTGCTTACCGGCCGGCAACAGCAAGCCCGCGGCATCGTGGAGCAATTGGAAGGGCGGCGCGAAAATTTCCGCCCGCCTACACCGCCTGTGGATGCGCTTTACCTGATTTGGCGCAATCCGTGGATGGCCGCCGGACAAAATACTTTTATCAACACCATGCTCCGCATGGCCGGGTTCAGGAATACGGTTACACAAGAGCGTTATCCCGTGCTGGACGAGGCGCAGTTGCAACGGCTCAATCCCGAGGTAGTGCTGCTTTCGTCCGAACCTTTCCCGTTCAAGCCGCCCCATGCCGACGAATTGCGTAAATTTTTGCCCGAAGCCCGTTTCCTGTTTGTCCGTGGCGAAGCTTTTACCTGGGTGGGAAGTTATCCCTTGCAGAGCTTCGATTATTTTGCCAAATTGCACGAAAATTAGACCTGATGCACACCAAAGCCGAAAAACTTCAAGCCCTGGGCCGCCTGTTGGACATTATGGACGATTTGCGTCAAGGATGCCCGTGGGACCGCAAGCAAACCTTCGACAGTTTACGCCACCTGACCATCGAGGAGGTTTACGAATTGTCGGATGCCATTTTGGACAAGGATTTGGACCGCATCAAGGAAGAAGCAGGCGATATTCTCCTGCACATTGTGTTCTACGGCAAACTGGGCGAGGAAACCGGACGCTTTGATGTGGCCGACATTGCCCATCATATTTCCGAAAAACTCATCCGCCGGCATCCGCACATTTACGGCGATGTGAAAGTGGCCGATGCCGAGGAAGTCAAGCGCAACTGGGAAAAGCTCAAAATGAACGAAGGCAAAAAATCGGTGCTGGAAGGTGTGCCGCGTTCGCTACCGGCCTTGGTCAAGGCCTTGCGCATGCAGGAAAAGGCCGCCGGCGTGGGCTTCGACTGGCCCGACAAGCAACCGGTGGAACAAAAACTCCACGAGGAATGGGACGAATTGAAAAAAGCCGTTGATGCCGGTAACCGTAATCAAATGGAGGAAGAACTGGGCGATGTGTTGTTTTCGCTGGTCAATTATGCGCGGCACTTGGGCATCAATCCCGAAACGGCCTTGGAACGGGCCAACAAAAAATTCAAATCGCGCTTCGAAAGTATCGAGCGCAAAGCCGAGGAACTGGGCCGCTCGGTTTCGGACATGCGTTTGGAAGAGATGGATAAACTGTGGGACGAAGCCAAGCGGAAAGAATAAGTTGACGCCCGCCTTTCAATCCCCTTCTTTTCGCAAATAAACTTCGCGCACAGGAAAAGGAATACGAATCCCCGCTTTGCCGGCCGCATCATAGACACGTGTCATAAAAGCATCCCGGATGGTTTTGCTGTCGGAATAATCGCGTACATAAAATTTCAGTTCATAAGTAATGGCAAAATCGTCATAGGAAACGGTCAAAGCCTTGGGCGGCGGTTCGTTCAAAATACCTTCGGTATTTCCGGCCACATTCAACAACATTTTTTGGACTTTTTCGGGCGCATCGTCATACGAAAATCCTATGCGCACGGTCAGGGCATACAGCGGGTCGGGACGACTGAGGTTGTGAATGGTTTCCTTGCCCAAAATATTGTTGGGAATAATGATCAATTCATTATAACGATTGACGATTTTTACCGAGCGCCAATTGATTTCCAATACTTTGCCCGTTTGGTCGCCCACGCGTATCCAATCGCCCGTTTGGAACGGTTTGGCCATAAGCAGCGCTATGCCGTTGAACAAATTGCCCAAGGGTTCCTGTAAGGCCAAGCCCAAAACCAAAGAGCCCACGCCCAAGGCGGCCAATAAACTTCCCAAATGAACGCCCCAAATGTTGGAAAAAACCACCGCCGAAGCCAACAAAATCAAAAAGAAATGAATAATGTCGCGTCCCAATTTGGGCAAACGCTCTTCACGGGTAAGCACATTGTCTTCGGAAAAAATCAGATGGTTCAGAAAATTGATTACAAACGAAATGGCAAAGATGATCAATATGGTTTCGGTAATTCGTATGGAAAAATGGCTGCGCGGCAATTCCAATACGTAGCGGCAAAACAGGTAAACGGCCAAAGTGGGCAAAACAAAATAACGCATAATCCGCGGCGCCACGATGGGTTTCCCGAGCCGCTTACGTGTGCGAATAACCAATCCCACCAGAAATAAAAAAGTGCAAAGCCCGCAATAATCGCCCAAAAAACCGGATTTGAAAATATATTTTCCAAAGATTTCATAGCGCAAATTTAGGCCGGCATGCCGGACATCGATGTTCAAATATACCAAAAACAAATTGAAACTTTATCGGGACGCGAAAAGGTCAGTTGCTTATGTTTTTTATTCCAAATGAAAAAAATTTTATTACGTAAAAAAACAAAAAACGCCATGCCAAAACAGACTTGTTTTGCCGGCAATGTTCTATCCTTCCGTTTGTTTGCGCATGGATTTTCCTTTGGAAAACTTATGCACCAGCACCGAATAAACCAGCAAAATAATCGCTACGGCCAAAACCCACCATTGCAAGTGATAATGTTCCAAACTATGGAACGTGGTATGAAAAATGTCTATGCCCGTATTATTTCTCGTGCTATGCAATAAATACGGGTATTGCAACACCATAAGTCCCAGCCAAAAATAGATAAACAAGTTGGTGGCCAGGAAAAAACCCTTGTTGTTCGAGGCATAGCTTCGCACGGCCATCAATCCGCCGAAGGCGCTCAGCATCAACACCGGCAGCAGGAACCATACCGGATAGGCCAAATAATATTTGAAGCGCCCGGCTTGCATAAAATAGAGGGCCGCAATGGTGGCCAGGAAAACCAAACTTCCGTAAATCGCCCATTTTTGGATTTTGAATTTGAGCTTACGCCCCAGGGCCGGACGCACCTTGTGCACGGTCCATCCCAAGCCCTGCAACAAAATCAGGATAAAAAACAAAAACACAAACAGCAGGGTAAACCAATCCAGGTAACCCGAATTTCCGGTAAAAGGCGAGAATTTTTGGCTCCACAGCCGCAAAGACACGCCATTCCATCCCCGCAGCAATACGGCCACATACAATCCCATTAAGACCGTCATGCCCAATTGGGCGATTACAAACAACAGGTCGAGGAATTTTCGCAACGTTCCCCCTTGGAAAATGCGGAGCAAATTATTGACGGCCACCGAAAGCACATAAAGCACCACAAACAGATAAAACAGCCCTTCGAAATGCGTTTTGTTCCAAGCAAAAAATGCGGGAAATACCAAATACATCAATCCGATATAGGCCAAGAACCACACTTCGTTGGCCGACCATACCGAACGCGTGCTGTCCAATACCTGCCGGCGTTCGTCGTCATTGGAAGTGTAAAGGAAATAAACCGTGCGGGCTCCCCACTCGTAAGCTTCAAAGAGCAAGTAAAAACCCAGGAGCAACCACAAAATAACATACCACAACACTTCCATTGTCCGATGGTTTTTACAAATAGGTTTCCAAGGCGTGCGCCAGGGCTTGGGCAGGCATCACACCCGATTGACGCCACACGGGTTGTCCGCCACGAAACAAAATAAGGGTGGGCACGCCGCGAATTTCGTAACGCGCCGCCACCGCCGGATTGCGGTCCACATCGATTTTGATGATTTTGATGCGGTCGCCCAGCATTGTTTTGAGTTCTTTGAGCACCGGCGCCATCATCTTGCACGGACCGCACCATTCGGCCGAAAAGTCCACCAAAACGGGTTTATCTCCATTGATGATTTCCGAAAATTTGGCCATATATGTCCATTTTGTAACACAAAGATACGCAAAGTTAGGTCAAACACTGCCGGATTGGCCGCAATATGCAACGACTTTTCGTCTTTGGCATCATTTTTTCGGTGGAAATTTGTGTAACTTTGAACCAAAGCCGTATTAACCATGCAAACCACTTCCGACCTACGCACCTATGCCGCACTCATCCACCTGTCGCCCATTGTGGGCGGATTGTTTGGCGGTTATTTGAATTTTCTTTTTCCGTTGATTATGTGGCTTATCCGCCGCAACGACCATGTGTTTATCGACGAAACGGGCAAGGAAGTGGTGAATTTCCAAATCAGTTTGTTGATATATTACCTTATCGGGGTGTTGTTGATCGTGCTAAGTTTGGGATTGGGGGCGATTTTGATGGTGCCGCTTTTCATAATATTGATGCTTTTGACGATTGTGTTTGCCATCATCGGTGCCTTGAGGGCGAGTGAAGGTAAAATATACCGTTATCCCTTGAATTTACGTTTAATCAAATAATAAATCCGATTTGTTATGAAAAAAATCATCGGCTTAATGATGTTGTTGAGCATCACCGTGGCCTACGGGCAGAAAAAAGGCAAAATCAAAGGCAACCGCGAAGTGATTACCCGCATTTATACCGTGCCGCCCTTTTTGCGTGTTGAAACGGGCGAGGAATTAACCGTAACGCTGAAAAAAGCCGCCGACACCACCCAAATCCAACTGCGTGCCGACGAAAACCTGCACGAAGTGCTCAAATGGGATGTAAACGACGGCACACTCAAATTGTGGCTGAGCAAAAAAATCATTTCCAAAAAGAAATTCGAAATCACCCTGTTTGTGGATGACAAATTCCAAGGGATTATCCTGCACAATTATGCCAAAGTGGTAACCGACGAAAAAATCCGCTTGGAGCGCCTGTATGTGGAACTGCACGACCGGGCCCGTGTGGATGGAGGTTTTGCGGTGCACGACACCGTGGGTTTCCGGCTCACCGACAACAGCCGCCTGCGCACCGATTTGGAAGCGGCTTCGGTCAGGGCCGTTTTGGACAAAGACGCCACGTGGGAAGGCACCGTCTTTGCCAAAACATTAAAGGTCGATATGGGGCGCAGTGCCGATTTGCGCTTGAAGGGCAGCATTAAGGATTTGCATATCCAAGGAAGCGAACGCGCGGAATTTAACGGCCGTAAACTGGACGTAAAAAACGATGCCGATATTCGCCTGACCGGAAAATCCGTTGCGCGCATTCACGGCAAAAGTGCCGACCGGCTAAGCGTGCAAATCGACGGTTCCACCCTGTTGAATGTGAGTGGCGATTTCGGGCATTACGAAATCAAACGCTTCCAAGACGATGCCGTCCTGTCGCATTCGTCGAAGTAAAGTCCGTAGCGGGATATTTGTGATTCGAAAAATATTTTGCAGATAAAGCGCTATTGTTTTTACAGTAGCGGAAAGTAATGACAAAAATTTTGCGGAGGCAGACGCCGCCCGTTGCGGGGCAATGCTTTGCGCGGGCCAAGGTCGGCGGCTGCCGAAGCCCGCGGGAAAACAAGCGTGGAGTAATTATGAATTATGAATTTTTAATTTTTAATTGATTTTCAATAACTTAATTGTTTATTTCAAAAAAATAAAAAAGCGCAGGTTTCCCGCGTCTGCGAGGAGACACCGCAGGTGGCTCCGATGCAAGCGAAGCAAGACCCAAGGGCTCGCGAAGCCCGAGGGGAGACAAACGCGTGGTTAATTATGAGTTTTAAGTTTTGAGTTTTTAGTTGATTTTCAGTTGTTTGCGTTTTCTTTATATATCGGCGACGCGTGCCGGCTCCCCGAGGTGCGGAACAAGACAAGCGCCGCCGCTTGCAAGGCGCGCCGGCTTGTGGAGCCGCGTAGAGAACCGCCGTCGGGCGGGTTTCGGAGCGCCGAAAACAACAAAATTTGAATTAACTTTGACCCGATGATGCGCATTGATATTCTTTCGGCCGTGCCGGAATTGCTTTCCGGATTTTTGAACGCTTCTATGGTGGGTATCGCCCGCAAAAAAGGCATTGCAGAAATTTATGTGCACGAC
>WGAP01000118.1 GCA_015494775.1 Flavobacteriales bacterium
GACCCTCGGGTAGCGGCAAAACCACCTTGCTCAACATTATCGGGGGCTTGGACAGTCCCACGAGCGGCAAGGTCATCATTGACGGACACGACATCACCGGTTGGCCGGAAAACAAATTGATTGACTTCCGCTTGCATCATATCGGCTTTGTGTTTCAGGCATACAACCTGATTCCGGTGCTGTCGGCTTATGAAAACGCCGAATTTATCATGCTGCTTCAAGGGCGTCCCGAAGCCGAACGCCGCGAGCGGGTAACCAAACTACTGACCGATGTGGGATTGGAAAAACAACTCGACAAACGTCCGGCGCAAATGTCCGGCGGGCAACAGCAACGCGTGGCGGTGGCACGGGCATTGGCGAGCAAACCCAAATTTGTCCTCGCCGACGAACCCACCGCCAATCTCGACAGTAAATCCACCGCCCAACTCCTGGATATTATGAAAAAACTCAACGAAGAAGAAGGCGTTACCTTTATCTTTTCCACCCACGACCAACGGGTGATTGACCGTGCCAAGCGAATCATCACCCTGGACGACGGAAAAATCATCTCCGATGTAACCCGAGAACCCGTTAAAAGCGAAAAAAGATGAAACGGCTGTTGGTTTTTCTCTGTTTTATCACCGGTTTGACGGCTTTTGCCCAAGACGGTCAAAATTGGTGGGAAAAACACATTGAACTCGGCGGATATATCAAATATCTCAACACCGTGAATTTTCACGACGGGCGGGATTTACTGACCGATAATCTTTGGCATAACCGGGTTCATTTCAGTTATTATGTCAATGACCGAATCACCCTTCATGCCGGTTTACGCAATCGCGTGTTCTACGGCGATTTGATTAAAAATGCTTTTTACCGCCAAAGTTTGACCCAAGACGAAGGGATGTTCAATCTTTCCCGAAAAGTAACAGATGAACCCAATATTTTGATGGTGAGTAATTTAGACCGGCTCAATATGGATTTTACCTATCAAAATTGGGAATTGACCGTAGGACGCCAACGCATCAATTGGGGAAAAAATTTGGTTTGGAACCCCAACGACCTGTTTAATACTGCCAATTTTCTCGATATGGATTACGAAGAAAAACCCGGCACCGATGCCTTGCGCTTGCGTTATAACGTGGGTGAAATGTCGCAAATAGATGCGGCTTACACCTCCGACCGGACATTTGACGCCGAAAAAAGCATACTGGCATTGGCTTTTCATTCGGTTTACAAATCCTATGATTATCAATTGATTGCGGCGAAATATTTGAAGAGCTATATGCTCGGATTGGGATGGGAAGGCAATCTGAAAAATTTCGGATTTAAGGGCGAAGGCAGTTACTTTATCGACGATGATAAAAAAACTTTTGTCGGCAGTATTTCCTTGGATTATGCCTTTCAAAACGGCATAGATTGGATGATTTCCGGCTTGTATAACGGCGGCTTTGACTCCGACCATCCGCAGGCGGTTTTAAACCTTTTAGACACGCGTTTAGATGCCAAAAATTTATTTCCTTCCCGCTGGGCGTTTTACAACCGGTTTGGCGGCCATTTCGGTCCGGCTTGGCGATGGTCGTTCGGGGCGGTTTACGGCACGCAAAACAAGTTTACGATACTGATTCCGCAAATTCAATACAGCATTGCCGACAACTGGGAAACGGATGTTTTCGTCCTGTCCTTCTTTGCGGATATCCCCGGTATGCAACAAAGGAACATGCTTACCTTCCGGTTGCGGTATAGTTTCTGATGATACAAGCATCCCCGGCGAAGCGGATTTTTAACTGTTGCAAACGGCTAATTTGTGATGAAAACTGCCGTCGGGGGCATAGGCACCGAAGGAGCAAGGGCTAAACATCGACCTGCAAAAAATCATAATAAACAACTTCCGGCAGGTATAGGCCTGCCGGATGTGTTATATGAATAGAAAATTTCTGTCAGTCAAAAGATTTATTTATTCGGTGTAGTGGACTTCTATGGCTTTGATGGATGTATGGTTATCTCCTGTCCAATCATTTTTATCTACTTCGAAAAAATAATCGAAATTATGAGAGATAACAATTGGCGTAGCAAAATTTATTGTTGTGGAATGAGATGTATAGTCCCCTGTTGTAGAGGCAATATTATACGGAGAATTTGTTTGCGTTATTTGCTCCCGTAGAAAATAAAAATGGAAATCTTGTTTAAAACTAGGCATTCTATAATGAAATGTTATACTTGTGATTTTCGCCCCTTCGGGTAACCTAAGTGGGAAATACATTCGTCGATTTCCGGAATTATTAAAATATGCACCATACTGAAAATCCTTCACCAAATGTGGTTCATCAGTCGGATTTGTTGTTTTTGCATCCAATGGACCAATTATCAGTATCTTATCGGTGTTCAACACGTCTTCCCAATGTGCCTTGCCGCTGGCATCGGAAACCAAAACTTTCCCGGCGCCTTGGGTGCCGTCTTTAATGGCCAAGCTACCGTTTATGGTAAGTGCATTGTTGGCAAAATCGCCGTAAATCAAAGGGGTTGCAGTACTGGAATTATCAATGTACAATTTGTTTGAACCATGCTCATTAATCCCGGCCGAATACCCGATAAAAATATTCCCCGAACCCGTTGCATCCCTTCCGCTCTCGGCTCCGATTATCACATTGTTTATTCCTGTAACACTTTTTCCCGCAAGGTAACCAACAAATACATTTCCTCCGGCATTATTATTAAATCCGGCTTGTTCACCAACGGCTACATTATTGGTTCCGGTACTTAAATGGTGTAATGCCATGTTTCCCAGACCTATGGAATGATTCAACACCCTAGCATCCGACAAATCGTTTAAAGCGTGTACATCATCGGTGGTGTCGGTGTCCCAACCGGCAAATGTTACGTTGTTTCCATTGCTGATTGCCAATTGATTGCCCGTAAGTGTCAAGGTTTGCAATTCGTTGGACGGGTCATGGTCGGCATCGTCGGGACTTTTAATGTAGCCCATGGCCGCAATATCCGCATCGGTGAGGTGGGTATCATCATCCCCGTCCGAAAGGCCGGGCGGAATGTTGGTCAGGTCGTTGAAATCTCCGCTAAACACGTTACCGGCCTTGTCGGCATATTTGGCATAGGGCACCCATTTGAATTCCGACATACCGAAATTTTGGAAACCACTGCCGGTGTCCAACTCCGTTTTGAGGAAATAAGTATGTGCGCCCCAGTCGATAGTGGAAAAATCACCTGAAATAACCGTGCCTTCGCCGATATGGAACCCGATAATGCCGTTGGCATCGGTGGTACCGGTTTGCACTTCCTGATAAACACTCGTGGAACCGTTTTCCAATATGGTAAAACGCATGCTCACGGACTGATTGGCAAGCACCGTTCCGTTTTGGCTGATAACGGCCTTGTAGTTGAATCCGCCATTTTGACTCCAAAGCAGGCCGGCGGAAAACATAAGAATGAAAAGAAGGTATAACTTTTTCATGGCAGTATGGTTTTATGCGAACAATATATAAAAATTTTCCTGAAAAACAAACGACTTTTTATTGAATATTTTAATTTAACACGCTATTTTTGTAAAGAATTTAATTTATTAAAATTTATAAATTTTGACTGTATGCCACGATTCATTTTAATATTCCATTATCAAATTCCGCATAATGCGAAGTAATATCGAAAATTGAGCCGGGACGGCACCGCCGGCCCGGCGATTTCCCGAGCAGACCAAGTCCGCTGCGTAGCAGCGGCTAAGGGCTGCGAGGGTTGCGGAGCAAGACCAAAGGGCTTGCGGAGCAGGCGAAGAAGACCACAGCCGCCGAGCGAAGCGAGGCGGCAAAGGGCTTCGGAGCCCGCGAAACAAGACAAGGCGCGGCTCTTGGCGTTGGCACACGGAAGCCGCCGGCTTGTGGAGCCGCCGAGGAAACCGAAGGGTTCCGAAGCCTGCAAATCTATTCCACATCGACAAAGGCGTAGGGCCCGGTGTGTTGAAAAAATAAAAAAACCTATTACGGATCCACATTTACCGCCAAGCGCACATTGCGATAGTGGGGAACGGCCCGGAAATTATGCACGATTTTGCGCAGCATTTCGCGTTGGCGGCGGTCGGAGCGGGTGGGATCCAATTTGACCAAAATCTCCTTGATGTAATCGTTTCGGATTTTATAAACCGCCGGTTCCGAAGGGCCCAACACGCCGGGAAAATAGGCCTTCAAGGCCTTGGCCAACCAGTCCGATGAGCGGTTGAGGTTTTCTGGGTTGCGGGCTTTGAGTTCCAAGCGTACCATTTTGTAAAACGGCGGATAGCGGAAAAGTTCACGCTCGGCGATTTCTTTTTGGAAAAATCCGGAATAGTCGTGCCGGAGTACCAGGTCCAAAACCGGATGACGGGTTTCGTAGGCCTGAATGAGCATTTGTCCGCGGCGTTGCCGGCGTCCGGTACGGCCCGCGATTTGGGTGAGCAGTTGAAAAGCCCGTTCGTGGGCACGGAAATCGGGCCGGGCAATCAATTGGTCGGCGCTGACAATCACGGCCAAGGCCAACAAGCTGAAATCCAAACCTTTGGTCATCATTTGGGTGCCTACGAGAATATCGAATTCGTGGCGGCGAAAACTTTCGATGATTTCTTCGAGGGCGCGCTTGCGTCGCATACTGTCGGCATCCATGCGGCGGATGCGGTAGGAGGGGAAAATTTCCTGCAATTCGTCGGTGATTTTTTGGGTTCCGCGGCCCAAAATATCCAATTCGGTACTGCCGCAGGCCCGGCAACGGTGCTGCACCGGCATTCGATAGCCGCAGTAGTGGCATTGCAAACTTTGGTCGTGCCGGTGGTAGGTAAGCGGCACCGAGCAGTGGGGACAATGTTCGATATGGCCGCATTTTTTGCACACGGTTACGGGTGCATAACCGCGGCGGTTGATAAACACCATGGCTTGAAGTCCGTCGGTTACCGTTTGGCGGATAGCATCCAGGGTTTCGGAAGCAAAGGAATGTTTCATCCGGCCTTCGGAATAGGCCTTTTTGAGGTCCACGATTTGAATTTCGGGGTCGGGGGCGCTATGGAATTTGGTATGCAATTCCACCAGGGCGTATTTTCCTTGGCGGGCATTGTGATAGCTTTCCACCGAAGGTGTGGCACTACCCAGGAGCAAGCGGGCGCCGGTGTAGCGGGCCAGCACGGTGGCCATATCGCGGGCTTGATAAAAAGGTTGATGGAAATATTCCTTGTAGGACGAGTCGTGTTCTTCGTCCACCACAATCAGGTCCAAGGCCGTAAACGGCAAAAACAAAGCCGAGCGCGTGCCTATGACCAAACGGGCCTGCGGGTCGTTGTGCAACACATGGCGCCAAATTTCGTAACGTTCCATCGGCGTGTAGCGCGAATGATACACGGCCACGCTATTGCCGAAGCGTTCGCGAATGCGGGCCACCATTTGCGTAGTGAGCGCAATTTCGGGCAGCATGTAAAGCACCTGGCGGCCGCTTTGCAGGACGTTGTCAATCAGGTTGAGATAGATTTCGGTTTTGCCGGCGGCCGTTACGCCGTGCAACAGGACGGGACGACCGGTTTCCCACCGGTCGATGATTTGCTGCCGGGCCTTTTCCTGTGCGGCATTAAGGCGGGGAACGGGCCGGGCGTTGTCGTCGAACACCTGGCGGTCAACGGGCACCTTGATTTCGCGGAAAATACCTTTGTCGGTCAAGGCCTTGATGACGGCCTGCGAAAAACGTTCGGTCAAAACTTTTTTGGGTACCGGATGCCGGCGGGGTAAGTATTGGCTGTAAAAAAACAAAACGGCTTCCTTTTGCTTGACCGCACGGGACGAAATATCTTTGAGAATATTTTCCACGGCCCGTTCGTCGTCGGTGTCGATATAACTGACCAAGCGGGGTTTGTAGCGTTCGCGCACGCGCGCTTGCAAATCCACCAGTCCGTGGTCGGCAAGCCAATGGATGATTTTGAGTGTACGGGCTTTGTTTTTGCTCCGTTGCACCAAGTCTTTTATGCCCGTGCCGAGCCGGTCGTCCAGGGCATTGAGTATGGCGCGGGCTTCGGGAAAATCATCCAAGGCCGAAAGGTCGGCATCGGAGCGGCGTATCAGGTAATGTTCGCCGTCGAGCAGGAAACTTACGGGCAAGGCCACGCGAAGCACGCTGCCCATGGGTGTGATGTAGTAGTAGGACAGAAATTCGTAGAATTTCCATGCGGTGTCGGTGAGCACGGGTTCATCGTCCAGGATTTGCAGGATGGGTTTGGTTTCGAAATAGCCCGGCGGATTGCGGTGTTTGCGTGCCACGATGCCCGTGTGAATTTTCCGCTTGCCGAATTCCACCGCCACGCGCATACCGCGCCGGAGCCGTTGATATTCATCGGCCGAGCAATGGTAGGTGTAGGTTTCGTCGATGGAAACCGGCAAATAGACATCCACAAAGTAGCCGGACAC
>WGAP01000119.1 GCA_015494775.1 Flavobacteriales bacterium
CTTTACGATGCGCAACCTGGAACTGTTGCACAGCCCGCACGGCAAGGAAGCCACTTTGCTTCACGTGTTGGACAAAACCTACACGCCCATGGGCGGGCGGCTTATCCGCCAATGGTTGGCCTTTCCGCTCAAAGACCCCGAAGCCATCAACCGCCGGCTCGACACCGTGGAACAATTGGTGCACAACGACGGTATCCGGCAGGAAACGGCCGAGCATCTGCGGGGCATCGGCGATTTGGAACGTATCCTGGCACGCATTGTAACCGGCAAGGCGGGCCCGCGCGAAGTGCGCCAATTGCACCGCACGCTCGAACAAGCGGCCGCCATCCAAAAGAGCTTGACCGGCACCGGCGAAGGCCCTTTGAAGGATTTGGCCGGCGGACTGCGCGTGGAACCCGAACTGCGCCGGCTTATCCACGACACGCTGACCGATGAACCGCCCGCGGCCGTAGGCAAAGGCGAAGTTATTCGCGCCGGGGTGTCGGACGAATTGGACCGGCTGCGCGACCTGCGTGAACAGTCCAAAACCTACCTGAACCGAATCCTGACCCGCGAGGCCGAACGCACGGGCATTCCTTCGTTGCGCATCGGGTTTAACAATGTGTTCGGCTACTACCTGGAAGTGCGCAATACGCACAAGGACAAGGTTCCGCCCGAATGGACCCGCAAGCAAACGCTCACGGCCGCCGAACGCTACATCACGCCCGAACTGAAATCCCTCGAAGCCGAAATCCTGGGCGCCGAGGAACGGATTTTGGAACTTGAACAACAGCTTTACGAGCAATTGCTACGCGATATCAGGCAATATGTGGAATCGGTGCAAAACGACGCCCGCATCCTGGCCCGTTTGGACGTGTTGCTTTCGTTTGCCCTGACGGCTTTGCACAACAATTACACACGTCCGCAAATCAACGACGGCCACGCATTGGACATCAAGCAAGGACGCCACCCGGTGATCGAACGGCACTTGCCCGAAGACCAAACCTACGTGCCCAACGACCTGTGGATGGACCGCGACCGTCAACAAATCCTGATGATTACCGGGCCCAATATGTCGGGTAAATCGGCCTTGCTGCGGCAAACGGCCCTGATTGTGCTGATGGCCCAAACCGGTGGTTTCGTGCCGGCGGCAAGTGCCAAAATAGGGCTGGTGGACAAATTGTTTACGCGCGTGGGTGCCAGCGACAACATTGCCATGGGCGAATCGACCTTTATGGTGGAAATGAACGAAACGGCCAGTATCCTGAACAACCTTTCGGAACGCAGTTTGATATTGCTCGACGAAATCGGGCGCGGAACCAGCACCTATGACGGTATTTCCATCGCTTGGGCCATTGCCGAATTCCTGCATGAACACCACACGCGCCCCAAAACGCTCTTTGCCACCCACTACCACGAGCTCAACGAAATGGAAAAAAGTTTCGAACGCATCCGGAATTTCCATATTGCGGTCAAGGAATATGACGGAAAAATCATTTTTATACGTAAATTGGAAACCGGTGGCAGCGAGCACAGTTTCGGTATCCACGTGGCACGCCTGGCCGGAATGCCCGATTATGTGGTGCGAAGGGCCGAACAGATGTTGAAGCAATTGGAAAAAGAACACCGCGGCGAAAAAACCAAGGAAAAAATAACCAAGGCCGCCAAGGACGAAGGGTTACAACTCACTTTTTTCCAACTGGACGACCCGCTGTTGGAAGAAGTGCGCGATTTGATATTGGAATTGGACATCAACAACCTTACGCCCGTGGAGGCGCTTAATTTATTGAACAAAATCAAAGGAAAACTCATCAAGAAAAACAAAAAATAAAACCTTATGAAAAAATTGATTTGGAGCTTAATGCTTGTGTTCTTGCTAGCGGGATGCCAACAAAACAAGGGCAAAAAGCCCGCGCATTCCGATGTCGAAACCAAGCAAGTCAAAAAAGACGATTCGGCCTTGCGGTACAAAATGATCAAATTGGAAAATTTGTCGGTCGAAGAAGCGGCTAAACTTTTCAAGGATTATTTGGAAGAGGAAGGATTGTATTATCCTAAATTTCTGGATTTTAAAAAGGCCGCCAATTTGAATAACATCAAATTCGATATGAATCCTACGATGCTTGTGATTTTCGGGCATCCCAAGGATATGGGCAAATTGATCAACGAAAATCAGGAAGCGGCCTTTGATTTGCCGTTTCGTATCCTGCTGTACCGCGATGCCGACGGAAACCGGTGGCTTTTGTACCGCGATTTCGATTCGTTCAAGGAACAATACATCCTGACCGACCCCGAAAAGGTTTTGGATAAATACAAAAAACTCTTGCAAGGTTTTGAAAAACGCCTTCAAGAGGTGCAAATCAAGCGTCAACATGAGCAAGCTTGACCGGTTTTTCAAGAAAAAAGGTTATGTGGCCGTTAAGTTGCATCCGCTGATGCAAGCCGGCAGCGAACCCGTTCATTATTTGATCAAGGCACGCATCAACGGGCGGAAAGGGGTGTTTTTGCTGGACACCGGTGCCACACATACGATGCTGGATGCCCAAAAAGCAGGAAAATTCGGTATCGAAAGCGAAAAATTGGATGACGACATGCTTTTTGTGGGTGCTTCGGAAGATTCGCTCGACGTGCAAATGGCCCGCAAGCCCGCACGCATCCGCATCAAGGAATGGAAACGGAAAGGACTGTCTTTGTTTCTGATGGATTTGTCGCACGTGAATGAACTTCTTGCCATGGAGTTGGATGGCATTATCGGCACCGATGTTTTGCTTACCGGCAAGGCCGTGGTGGATTACGGTAACGGAAAAATGTATTTGAAACGCTAATGGAAGACCGGCGTTTTTGGGCAGGTTTCGTGTGGATGTCGGGGCTGGCGGTCTTGGCATGGAACCTTTATGTTTTGTTTCATGTCCACAGCCGTCCGGCCGATATGATTTTCCGTATTTTGATGTTATTGCTCATCGTATTGATAATCGTTGTGGCCTATGCACAATGGCGTCGAAGCAAATAAAGTCAAGCCGTTTTTGTCGGTGATTATATGCACCCGCAACAGGGAAAAACACCTGGGACGGGCTTTGCAAAGTCTGACGGAGCAGGATTACGACCCGGCCGCCTATGAAATTATTGTGGTGGATAATAATTCCACCGACGGAACCTTGGCATTGGCACAACAATTTAGCGATGCGCATCCCGGGCACAGGATTATCGTTACCCGGGAGGAAAAAAAGGGCCTAACCTTTGCACGCAACCGCGGCATTGCCGAGGCCGGCGGTACTTATATCGCCTTTACCGATGACGATGCGGTGGTTCCCGGGGATTATGTGCGCAATATCGAACGTTGCGCCACCGAATACGGAAACCGGTATTCGGCTTGCGGAGGCAAGGTTTTACCGCTATACGAAACCGGTAAGCCGCCTGCCTGGATGAGCCGCTACATTCAAAGGGTGATTTCCATTACCGATTGGGGCGACGAGCCCAAACCCTTGAAACGTTCGTATCCGGTGGGATGTAATATGTTTTTTCACCGAAGTTTTTTCGACCGGGTGGGCCTGTTTAGCACCGATGTTTATATGCGTTCCGAAGATAAATACATTTTTTTCAAAGCCCGCAAGGAAGGCATTCCCGTTTTGTATTATCCCGCCGTATGGGTCAAGCATTTTATCGAAAAGGAACGCTACGGCTTGGATTATGTACGGCGGGTAAGTTATATCAACGGGCTATCGGACAGAATGATGATACGTTCTTTGTATGAAAGGCCCTTTGTTCCCTTGCTACGCAAGGGAATGGATTTGGGCTTGAAATTGACC
Organism: Flavobacteriales bacterium; assembly: GCA_015494775.1. Classification (GTDB taxonomy): domain Bacteria; phylum Bacteroidota; class Bacteroidia; order Flavobacteriales; family Flavobacteriaceae; genus JAADED01. The sequence continues at coordinate 3,786 of WGAP01000119.1, forward strand.
GTAGCCGCAGGATTATGGATGATGTTTGCCGTCCGGGGCCAATCCGTCAAAGGCCGGGCATTATTTGTGGCCTTGTGGAATAATTTAAAGGGTTTCCTTTTCGGCAGGCCTAACGAATAAGGGCGAAATGACCTTTTACCTTGCGGCCGTCGGGTAGCATGACAATATACCAATAATCGGTGGCCGGTTGCGGAACGCCGTTGTAGGTTCCGTCCCATCCCCGATCGGCATCGGTAAAGGATGCCATCAGTACGCCGTAGCGGTCATAGACATATACTTGGGTTCCCGGGGCGCGTTGAACATTGATTACATGCCAATATTCGTGTTGGCCGTCGCCGTTGGGAGTGAAATAGGGCGGCGCACCCAAAATATCCACTTCACGGCTTACCAGCCCGCAGCCGTTTTTGTCGCGTACATAAACGGTGTAGGTTCCCGGGTAAAGATGTTCGAAGGTGTTGCTGTCCTGATAATTCGTGCCGTCGAGGGAGTATTCGTAGTCGCCCGGACCCGAAACATATACGGTGATGCTGTTTTCGTTGCCATTGAAATCCACTACGCTGACGCTTTCAATAGTAGCCGGCCCGGATTCGTCCACATGAACCGTTTTGTCATTGGTACAACCGAAATTGTCGGTTACCGTTACGGTATAATCGCCGGCTTGGTAAACATAAATACCTTGGGTTGTTGCACCCGTTGACCAATCATAAGCGACGAAACCTGCCGGAGCTTCGACATAGGTGGAATCATTTTGACAAACGATATACCGGTCATCCATATTGATTTCGGGTTTGGGATGCACCACCAGGTTGAACGAGCCGATGTTGGTACAACCTGTCGTATTGTCGGTTATGGTGTAGTAAATCGTTTCGCCTCCCGGGGTTTGATTGGTATAATCGGTATTGAGCGGATTGGTTTGATTTTCGGCATCGGTTTGGGTGGCGTAGAATGTTACGGTATAATCGGCGGCATTGCGTCCGTTAAGAATATCGGGCAATGCGGCATTGAGGTCGAATTGAACAAGCCCGTCGTCATTGTCGTCGCACATTTCCAAGTCGTTCACGGTAAACACATCGGGTAGCGGATGAACAATGATGTCGAAGCTGCCTACATTGCTACATCCGGTGTTTCCGTTGGTAACGCGGAACCACATGGTTTGGTGGTAGGGTGTGGTAGTGGTGTAGGGATCCGACAATTCATTGGTGTCGGCTTCGGCATCGGCTTGGGTTTCATAGTATTGAACGGTATAGGTTCCCGTGCCTTGGCGGGAAGTAATATCGCTATCGCCTCCGTGCAGGTTGGTTGTAATCAGGCCCGTTTGGTCGTCGTCGCAAAATTCACGGTTGGGGATACTGTCCACCACGGGCAAGGGGTAAATTTCAATATTAGTTTGTATTTGCGTGGTATCGTTAGTGGTTGTTATGATTTGGGCGGTAACGGTATAGGTGCCGTCGGCGGAGTAAATATGCGTGCTTTCGGATTCTTTGGGGTCGCTTGGCGACGGGCCGCTTGTTCCGGTGGTGGAATC
>WGAP01000120.1 GCA_015494775.1 Flavobacteriales bacterium
CGGCAGCCCTGCGGTCTGCCTTCGCTACCGCGTCAGCCCTATGGTCTGCCGCGGGCCTCGGAACCCTTCGGTTTCCTTGGCGGCCGGCGAACCCGCAGGGCGGTTTCGCCTTTTTTTGTTTTATTGGTGATAATCAAATGTTTAACGTTTTTTTGTAGAGACGCCCAATTTGGGCGTCTCTACGGATAAAAAAATAAACCGCCTACAATGTTTGTTGATGTAGAGACGCGATGCATCGCGTCTCTATGGGCGGAACGGAACAACCGAATGGTATTACAACCCGCCTACAATGTTTACAGTAGGGGAACGCAAATCACAAATTGGCGTTCGATTGTTCGGTGTTCATTATTCGAGCGCGAATTGCCGCGCAGGGGAAAGGCCGGCGGCTGAGTGCTGCGAACGCAGTGAGCAGTGTATCGAAGCCCCGGCCGGCCGGTCGCTTCGATACAATTTTTGCTACGCAAAAATCACTCAGCGACCGCCAAAACAGGTGCCTGAGTGCTGCGCCGAAGGCGCAGTGTATCGAAGGCACCGCCATTTGTTCCGGTCGCTTCGATACAATTTTTGCTGCGCAAAAATCACTCAGCGACCTACGTTGCGCCAGGGATGGAAGCGGTTATGCGTGGGCGGCGCGCCGCAGGCCTGCCGTGGCGGCGGGGCGACCGGCGGAAGCCACGTCCGCCACGTTTGCAGGGCAAGAGCGGGCCGCCTGCGCATTTTAGCGGACAGCCCGACGGCGGCGCGTGAGGAAACGGGTTTCCGCGAGGGCGCTCCGCCGTCCCGAAGCGGAACCCGTGGCCCCGCCGCGGCGCGCGGAAGCGCGCCGGGCGGATGGCCGGACATAAACCTTTGAAAATCAACAGACCGCCCCGCCCCGCGGCTTCGCCGCGGGGCGGGCGTTGACCCATTCGCCACAACATCCGGCCATCCGCCGCGGGCATTCGCCCGCCGGCGGGGCCCCGAACCCGGTCGCCGGGGCGCCCTGACAATTCTTTCCTTCAATATGCATGTTCGGGGATAATGCCGCGGAAACTTCGTAATTTTGAGCCGGTGAAACGTATCGGTCAATATTTGTCATACCTTTTTTTAATGCCGCCATTGGTATTGATTTCGGCATTGCCCTTTCCGTTGCTTTACGGATTGTCGGATGCGCTTTACCTTGTTTTGTATCGTGTGGCCGGGTACCGCCGCGACGTGGTGCGTGGTAATTTGGCCATTGCTTTTCCCGAAAAACCGGAAACGGAACGGCGGAGGTTGGAACGGGCGTTTTACCGGCACCTGGCGGATTTGTTCCTGGAAATGCTCAAAACTTTTACCGTCGGTCAAAAAACCTTGATGCGGCATTGGGTCATCGAAAACCCCGAGGTGATGAACCGCTTCTACGACCAAGGACGTTCGGTGGTGATGATGACCGGACACATGGGCAATTGGGAATGGTCGTTGGCCAGTGGCGGTTACTTCAAACACCGCGGAATGGCCATTTACAAAAAACTCTCCAATCCTTTTTTTGAACAATGGATGCTACGCTCACGCCATAAATTCGGTATGGATATTATTCCAACCTATTTGGCATTTCGATATATCGAAACCGCGCAACGCGAAGGCCGCCTGATGGCTTACGGCTTTGCCGCCGACCAAAATCCGCTTCGGCATAAAGCCAAACTTTGGCTTCCGTTTTTCGGAAAGACGGTTCCGGTGCACACGGGTGCCGAAGAAATCGCACGCCGCTACGATTTACCGGTGGTTTATGCCGAAATACGAAAACTGAAACGCGGCCATTACCGGGCACGGCTCGAAGTGCTGTGCGAACATCCTTCGGCATGTGCGCCGGACGAAATCACGCGGCGCTATTTTGCCCGGCTCGAAGAAAGCATTCGCCGGCAACCGGAGGTTTACTATTGGATTCACAGGCGTTTTCGCCATGCCCGCAATTAGCGCGTAAACAGCATTTCGCGGTATTTGACCAAGGGCCACATTTCGTCGTCCACCTGCATTTCGAGCGCGTCGGCGTGCGTGCGGAGCTCGTCCATGGCCGGTTTGACCTTTTGGACAATCGTGGCGGCCTTGGCTTCTTCGTCCTGCGCGTCATTCAGTTTTTCGAGCAATTTATTGAGCTTGTCCAAGCCCTTTTGCAAGGCCGTAATGTTGTTGGTCAGGTCTTTGAAGCGACGGCGGTTGACATCGGCCGACTGCATGGAAACGGCTTCGGTGTTGGCAATGTTGGCCGCCAGGCGGGATTGGTATTCCAAAACCGTGGGTAATACGTGATTGGAAACCAAATCATGCAATACCCGCGCTTCGATTTCCAGTTTGTTGTTGTATTGTTCCAGCAGCACATGGTAGCGGGAACGAATTTCGCTTTCGGAAAATACGCCCAAGGAAACGAACAAATCCACATATTCGGGTTTGAGCGATGCTTTGAGCGCATCGGGCGTGGTCAGGTGGTTGCTCAGGCCGCGTTTGCGGGCTTCGGTTTTCCACTCCTCGCTGTAACCGTTGCCTTCGAACAATATGCGTTCCGATTGCAGGATGTAATCCTTCAAAATGTTGAGGATGGCTTCGTCCTTGCCCAGGCCCCGGGCACGTCGTTGCTCGTAATCGGTCATGAATTGTTTGAGTTGGCGGGCCACAATGGTATTGAGCACGGTCATGGGTGCGGCACAGTTGGCCGAAGAGCCCACGGCGCGGATTTCGAACTTATTGCCCGTAAAGGCAAAGGGCGAAGTACGGTTGCGGTCGGTATTGTCCAGGAGAATTTCGGGTATTTTACCCACCACGTTGAGCTTGACTTCGGTTTTGGTTTGCGGTGTTAGTTTGCCTTCTTTCAGTTTTTTGATTTGTTCGAAAACCCGCGTCATGTGATGACCGATAAACACCGAAATGATGGCCGGCGGGGCTTCGTTGGCGCCTAAACGATGGTCGTTGCCGGCCGAAGCGATGGAAGCACGCAGCAGTTCTTCGTTGTCGTTGACGGCTTTGATCACGTTGACAAAAAAGGTCAGGAAACGAAGGTTACGTTTGGGCGTATCGCCGGGGCCGAGCAGGTTGATGCCCGTATCGGTCATGAGCGACCAGTTGTTGTGCTTGCCCGAGCCGTTGATATAGGCAAAGGGTTTTTCGTGCAGCAGCACTTCAAAATCGTGTTTGGGAGCCAATTTGGTCATCAAATCCATCATCAGGGCATTGTGATCCACGGCCAGGTTGGCTTCTTCGAACA
>WGAP01000121.1 GCA_015494775.1 Flavobacteriales bacterium
CATGGAACCCGTATTGTGGCTTTCGAATTTCCGTCAAGTTGTACGCCGCCCGCCACGCAAGCATCGCAATTTGCCGTTACGGGACAAACCGACAACAGCATGACGATTTCGTGGAGTAGGGGGGACGGTGATGCCGTTCTGGTGGTAGCCCGCGAAGGAAGTGCCGTCAATTCCGACCCCCAAAACGGAACAAGTTATAATGCCAATGCCGCCTTCGGGGCCGGCGATGAAATTGGAACGGGCAATTTTGTGGTTTATAACGGTACGGGAACATCCGTTACCATAACGGGCCTCAATGCCGGAACCACCTACTATTTTGCCATCTACGAATACAACAATGCCGATGTTTGTTACCTCACACCCGCACTTACCGGTAGCGGAACCACCAACGGCCCGCCTACGGTGGTAACGAACAATATGCAAAGCATCGGTAGTACATCGGCCGTAGCCAGTGGCGAAGTGCTTTCCGACAACGGTTCGGCCATTAGCGAACGTGGTTTTTGTTGGAGCACCTCGCCCAATCCCGACCTTGGCGGAAATCATATTACTTCCGGTAGCGGAACGGGAACCTTTACCGGAACGTTGACCGGACTTTCGCCCAGTACCACCTACTACGTACGGGCCTATGCCGTCAATGCGGCCGGAACGGCCTACGGCAACAATGTGAGTTTCCGTACCGCATGTTCCGTGATTACCGATTTTCCTTACCTGGAAACCTTTAATACCTGGGCCGAAAGCAACCCCGGCACATCTTGCACGGCCGACGGCAGTGTGGCCCTGTCGGATTGCTGGGAAAACCAAAGCGGCGACGATGCCGACTGGGATGTGCTCAGCGGCGGAACACCTTCCACGGGAACAGGCCCATATTTTGATGCCAATGATTGGGACGGACGTTATATCTACCTCGAAGCATCCGGCTGCGACAATAAAACCGCTTCGGTGCTCACGCCATTGTTTGATTTTTCCAACCTTCAAGCGCCCGAATTACGTTTTTGGACCCACATGCGCGGAGCTGATATGGGCGATTTGAGCGTTCAGGTTTCCACCGACGGCGGCGCCAGTTGGTCGTCCGATGTATTGAACATTTCGGGCGATCACGGCGAAAGTTGGGACGAACATATTGTGGATTTGAGTGCCTATGCCGGCCAAAGCAGTGTACAAATCCGCTTTACCGGCCACACCGGTTCGAGCTACCTTTCCGATATTGCCTTGGACAATGTGCTTGTACAGGAAGCTACGGGCCTGCCGTCGGCGCCGGTTTATTGTGCGTCGGCCGGTAATATGAATTTTGCCACGGCTATTACCGCCGTACAATTCAACGACATCAGTGTCTATTCCGACAAATACGAGCCCTATAATAATTATGCACAAATCCGTACGGGCCTCAAACGCGGACAAACCTATCCGTTGACGGTCAATGTAAATACCGACGGCAATTATACCGTTTATGCCCGCTGTTGGATTGATTGGAATGCCGACGGCGATTTTGACGACAGCGGCGAAACTTATGATTTGGGTAGCGCAACCGATGTTTCCGATGGCGCCACATCCAATTCCCCCTTGGACATAACGGTTCCGTCCAATGCCGTTTTGGGCAAAACGCGTATGCGTATCTCGGCCAAATACGGTTCCGACCCTTTGGCCTGCGAATCCGGTTTCGACGGTGAGACCGAAGATTATGAATTGATTGTGTATGACCGCTGTCAGGATGTGGCCCAGTGGAACGGAACCCTGTGGAAAAGTTTTGCCGGCGATACGCTCACCCTTGCCGATTTACAGAACAAATATTTGTATGCCGACAATATGCTTTACCTGAAAGACGACGATTTGGACGCTTGCTCGGCGGCCAACCGTAAAGGCAACACGATGATTGTGGGTTCGGGTCGTTATTTGCGGCTCAACTACGATTTGACCAACCGCGGCTATTTGGAGGTGCGCAACAACGGTGCTTTGGTCCAAACCGACGATGCCGGAATCATTCAAGGCGGCGGTATTTTTGTACTCAATCGTATCTCCGATACGTTGGGACACTACTACGACTATGTTTATTGGTCGTCGCCACTCAATTCCACCGGCTTTACCCTGGGTGATGTGGTCTCCAATGCTTGGCGTTACTACGCATTTGATGCCACCGTCCAAAATCCCAATGTAATGCCCAACAGCGGTTGGATTCAAAAACAATCCACCGATGTTTTTGTAACGGGTCAGGGCTTTGCCATATCGGCCGAAAACGGACAAACGCCGGAAGTTATCCGTGCGCGTTTCCGTAAGGATTACGACCCGTTCAACAATGGCGCCATCAGTGTGCCGGTATATATCAACGGAACCGGTGCCGCCGACGGCGACGATTGGAACCTTTTGGGCAATCCGTATCCTTCGGCCTTGGATTTCGATTTGTTTGTTCAGGCCAATACCGATATTCAAGGCGGGCTCTACCTTTGGACCAATTGCGCCGGACTCAACGCCCAAGGCCAACACCAGGAAAGCGGATACACCGTTTACACCCTTGCCGGCGCTACGGCTGCCTGTTCGGGAACCGGCCCCGTAGCCAATCAATATGTGGCGGCAGGGCAGGGCTTTATGGTGGAAGCCAATACGGCGGGCAATGTAACGTTTTCCAATGCTTATCGCAGCACGCAAAACGATCATTTTGTCAACCGGCTGGTCAACGACCGTGCTTGGTTTGACTTTATCAAAGACGACGGCACCCATTTCGGACAAATTCTTATCGGCTTCGATGCGGCGGCCACCGATGCCACCGATCGCCTGTTCGATGCGCACGCCATTAGCAATCGTTGGTTTAGTTTTTGGAACGACCAAAAATTTGTCATCAACACCTTGTCCGCCTGGGATGGTAGCACACGCATTGTTCCGGTGGGTTATACGTCCGACAATGCGGGTACATTCAGCATTGCCATGCGCGCACGCGAAGGAAGTCTGCAAAACGTCCATATTTACCTGCGCGACCTTACGGCCGACCGCCTGCACGATTTGACCTCCGGGCCCTACACGTTCAGCACGGCGGCGGGAACCTTTACCGGACGTTTCGAGATTTTGTTCTCGCCCACGGTGCTCAAAACCGCCACGGCCAAGCAAACGGATTTGGCCTTGCTTTCCGATGGAAACGGCCGGTTCGAAATTCGCGGCAGGGACATCCGTTCCGTGTATGTTTACGACCTCAACGGCCGCCTGATTCGGCGAATAAAAACCGAACCCACATCCCGCGTCCGCTTGGATTTGACCGGTATTCGGCACCAGGCCTTGCTTTTCAGGGTGTACACGGCCGACGGAAAATCCACGGTACTCAAAGGCATAAGATAATTTTTCAGGGCGCCCCGGCGACCGGGTTCGGGGCCCCGCCGGCGGGCTGATGCCCGTGGCGGATGGCCGGACGTTGAATTGAGTTTATTAGCCCCGCCCCGCGGCTTCGCCGCGGGGCGGGGCTGTATCTTTGATTTTCAAATGTTTACGTCCGGCCATTCGCCCGGCGCGCTGGCGCGCGCCGCGGCGGAGCCACGGGTTCCGCTTCGGGACGGCGGAGCGCCTTCGCGGAAACCCGTTTCCTCACGGCGTTGCAGCAAGCAAAAATGTCGGATAAGTCGAAGATAAAACTTGGTGTGAAGGTTTTATGCTTGCTGCAACGCTATCCGGCGCCGTCGGGCTGTCCGCTCAAATGCGGCTTGTCGGCCTGCTGCTTTTGCGCGGGCGCGCGTGCCGCGCGCCCGCGCCCGCCCGTGCGTGGGGCTTCCTTGGGTCGCCTCCGCCGGGCGGCAAAGCATGCTCGCCGTCTGCGCCGCATAACCGCTCCCATCCCTGGCGCAGATTTAATTATGAATTCTAAATTAATAAATTTTGAATTGATTATCAATGACTTACATTCATTTTTCTAAATGATGCGTCGGCCCGTCGGCGACCACCGGAGCGACCGAATTTTAGTAGCGGTGCCTTCGAAACACTGCGCCTTCGGCACAGCACTCAGGCACCGGCCTTTCGACGCGCGATAAATCGCTTTCCCGCGCGATAAATCGCGCGGCTACAAAGGGACATCCCGCTTCGATTGAAACAGCCCGGTTCTTGGTTATTCCGCTACCATAAACATTATAGCGGAGCGAGACCGAAGGGCTTGCGTAGCCCGCGGCAGACCGCAGGGCTGATGCGGTAGCGCAGGCAGACGCCGGCCGAGCAAAATGCGAAGGCCGGCCGGCTGCCGAACCTGTCCAGTACATTGCGCAAGCAATGTCGGGAGCCGTGGAGGCGCCCGCAGGGCGCAGGAACGCATATCAAATCGGTCTTAATTCACTTTCCAAGCAAAATATTTGCATCGCTTTGACGTATTAATTGCGGGATTATTCCTAATTTTAGCCGCAAAACCCGAAGTCATGAAAAAATTAATGCTGCTTTTGACCCTGATGTTGTTACTCCCGCTGCGGGCACAAGAAAAGAAAATACCCAAGGGACACGATAATACGAGCAAATTCCGGCAAATGTACGACCTGCTCCCCACGCCCAACCGCTATCGTTCGGCCAACGGCGCGCCGGGACCGGATTACTATCAAAACTTTGCCAACTACAATATGGACATTCAGCTTATCGACGATAGGCAGCAACCCGTTTTGCGCGGCAAGGAAACCATCGAATACATCAACAATTCACCCGACCAACTTCCTTATTTATGGATCCAACTGGACCAAAACCGGCGGGAACCCAACTCCTTTACCGAACAAATCACGCCCGACGGCGATAATATTATGCTCCGACCCGGACGTTTTGTAAGTGAATTTACCAACAAGGGCTATCAGGGCGGGTTCCACATCGAATCCGTTACCGATGCCGACGGACGGGCCTTGCCCTACACCATTAACTACACCATGATGCGCGTGGATTTGCGTACACCCTTGCGTCCGGGCGAAAAAACCAAAATCAAAATCAAATGGTGGTACAATATCAATAACTTCAAGCAGGATTGGGCCCGGTCGGGTTATGAAGACTTCCCCGACGGCGAAAAGGAATACATCATCGCTCAATTCTATCCGCGCATGGCCGTGTATGACGATGTGGAGGGCTGGCAAACCAACCAATTTATCGGAACGGGCGAATTTGCTTTGCCCTTCGGTGAGTTTACGGTCAACATCACCGCGCCGGCCGATTTTGTCATCGACGGAACGGGACATTTGCTCAATCGTGTGGCCGTGTTTACGCCCAAGCAATGGGAGCGTTGGCTTACGGCCACCAAAACCTACGACCGGCCCGTGATTGTGGTTACCGAGGCCGAAGCCAAGCAAAAAATTCAAAACCCCGAACGCAGCCAAACCAAAATTTGGCATTTCCATGCCAAAAAAGTACGCGACTTTGCTTTTGCCGCTTCGCGCCGGTTTATCTACGACGCCATGGCCGTCAAAATAGGCGGCGAAACCAAAATGGCCGTTTCCATGTATCCGCCCGAAGGCAATCCGCTCTGGGAAAAATATTCCACCCGCGTGGTGGCGCATACGCTCAAATC
>WGAP01000122.1 GCA_015494775.1 Flavobacteriales bacterium
ACAAGGTGGCTGAGTGCTGCGCCGAAGGCGCAGTGTATCGAAGCCACCGGCCAACATGGTCGCTTCGATACAATTTTTGCTACGCAAAAATCACTCAGCGACCTTCCAAGCAGGTGGCTGAGTGCTGCGCCGAAGGCGCAGTGTATCGAAGTTACCGGTCGAGCATACCGGTCATTTCGATACAATTTTTGCTACGCAAAAATCACTCAATGACCTCCAAAGCAGGTGCCTGAGTGCTGCGCCGAAGGCGCAGTGTATCGAAGCCACCGGCCAACATGGCCGCTTCGATGCAATTTTTGCTGTGCAAAAATCACTCAATGACCTCCAAACAGGTGGCTGAGTGCTGCGCCGAAGGCGCAGTGTATCGAAGCCACCGGCCAACATGGTCGCTTCGATACAATTTTGCTACGCAAAAATCACTCAATGACCTCCAAAGCAGGTGACTGAGTGCCGGTTGCTTCGATAAAAATCAACTCAAAACTAAGAACTCAAAACTCATAATTAAATTCGCGCCAGGGATGGGAGCGGTTATGCGGCGAAGGCAATGCCGTAGTTTTTTCCGCCCGGCGGAGGCGACCGGAGGAAGCCCCACGCATGGGCGGGCGCGGGCGCGCGGGACGCACGCCCGCGCAAAAAAAACCGGCATTTGCCGAGCCGCATTGTAGCGGACAGCCCGGCGGGCGCCAAGTGAACGCGCCGCCGGATGAGCCATAGGCGAAAGCCGGCGGCCTGCGTGAACTTGTGCGGCCGGGCGCCCAAATAATAACATCACTCCACCGAAGGGATTTTGTATCTTTGAGCAATGAAATTTCGCCAAATCATCATCATCCTCCTGCTTGCCTCGGGTGCCTGCGCCCGGATGGGACAACCCTCGGGCGGAGATAAGGACATCACGCCACCCAAAGTCATCGCCGAAACGCCGCCCTCGGGCACGGTGAATTTCAGTGCCAACCAAATCCTTATCAAATTCGACGAACTGATCCAACTGGACAATCCGCTGCAAAAAATCGTGTTTTCGCCGCCCTTGGACGCCAAGCCCGACATCAGCCCCGTGGGTTATCCGGCGCGGGAAATCCGTATCCGGTTCAAAAAAGCCCTGCCCCGCGGCCGCACTTATGCCATTCGCTTTGGCGACGCCATCAAGGACTATCACGAAGGCAACGTGCTGCAAGATTATTCCTACGTGTTTTCCACCGGCCCCACCTTGGACAGCTTGCAACTCAAAGGGCGGGTCGTTCCGCTGATGCGTTACGATTTGCCCGAAAAAACACTGGCGGGATTGTATCCGGCCGATGATTTTTCCGACAGTTTGCTGTTCCGCAAGCCGCCCTATTATCTGGCGCGCGTTGACCGGAAAACGGGCACTTTTACGCTCGACCACCTGAAAGCGGGCACTTATGTTTTGGTGGTTTTTTCGGACAAAAACGGCAACTTGACCTATCAGCCCTATGACGAACTAATAGGTTTTGCTACGCAGCCCGTCCGTATTCCCGCCGACAGCGTTTACCGCATTCCGCTTTTTGCCGAAAGGCGTCCTTTCGATTTGGAAAACATCGCCGAAAAATCCGCCGGCCATTGGACGGCCAAATTCAAGGGTTCGCCCCGTGGTGTGGCGATTGCCGTTTCCGGCCGCAGGGTTTTGGATTATACCGACGACCAACTGTGGCATATTTGGCTACGGCCTGCCCGCAAGGGTGATACGCTTCGTTTTGTCTTTCGTCGTAATGGCGATACCTTGGCCGTGCGTAGCGCCCGGGCAAGTTTGCCGCCGGTGGATACTTTGGTTTTTCAATGGGACAAAAAACGGCTTTTTCCGGTGGACAGTTTGCGTCTGCTGACCAATATGCCGCTCACCCGAACGGACGTTGGCAAAATCGACATAACGCCCCGGCGCCAAGGCGACAGCGTAGCGCTCAACCGGATGGGTTTGCCGGTATTCCATTTCGGATATGACGAAGAACGCACGGCCCTGCAAATCCGTATTTTGCCCGGCGCCTTGACCGCTTTCAACGGGCTGTCCAACACAGATACGCTTACGACTTCGGTGCGTTTTGTCCCCGCACGCGAAACGGGCAACTACACCTTGGTATGGCCCGGCGCCCCCCAAGGGAACCTCATCGCCGAACTGACGGATACCAAAGGTGAAAAGATTTTTCGCCGGCTGCTAACGCACGAGGGCAAACGCTTTGTTTTTCCCTACTTAAAGCCCGGCAAATACCGGCTGCGCTTTATTCGCGACCTCAACGGAAACGGCCGATGGGATCCGGGTCGGTGGATAGGCCGTCGCCCGCCCGAACCCGTTATCATCTATCCCAAAATCATCGAGATACGCGCCAACTGGGATGTGGAAGAAACCTTCCAAAGCGCCCGCAATCCCGTTGGCCGGAGTAAATTCAATTAGTAAATGCAACTTTTAGGGG
>WGAP01000123.1 GCA_015494775.1 Flavobacteriales bacterium
CCGCCACCGGACAAACAACCACGGGGTATCGCGAAGCGGGATATTTGCCGGAGGCATTCGTCAATATGCTTGCCCTGCTGGGTTGGAATCCGGGCACCGAACAGGAGATTTTTACGATGGACGAATTGATCGAGGCCTTTGATTTGTCGCGCATCAACAAAAGCGGCGCCCGATTCGACCCCGAAAAAGCCCGTTGGTTCCAGCATCAACATTTTCAAAAATTGTCCGACAAGCAAATGCTGGAACACATTATTCCCGTCATCAACGAGCATTTGGTCAAAGATGTTCGTTCCGACGAAAGTTTGACGGACTATACGCATAAGGTTTTGGCCTTGGTGCGCGAGCGGCTGACCTTCCCTTCCGATTTTTGGACTTGGGCATCGTTTTTCTACGCCGCACCGGAAACCTATGCGCCCAAAGCGGTCAAAAAGCAGTGGAAAGGCCAAACGCCGGAAATTTTGGAACAAGCGGCCGGTGTGTTGGAAAAAATCGAGCCCTGGGAGGCGGCAAATATCAAACAGCAACTGTCGGATTGGATTAACGGACGGAAATTGGGTTTTGGCAAGGTGCTTCAACCGTTGCGATTGGCCTTGGCCGGCGACCTGAAAGGTCCCGATTTGTTTGCTATGATGGCTTTGTTGGGACGCGATGAAACCTTAAAACGTATCCGGCGGGCATTGGAGCGTTTGCCGGGGAATCAACAATAATTTTATCATAGGGTAAACGCAGCATTACACGGAGGCATTTAATTGTTATGCTGTGGTTAATTTTATTTTTTTACCACTGAGTTTCACAGAGTTCGGCACAGAGTTTCACGGAGTTTCTTTATTTTCGAATTATTACTCTGTGCGACTCTGTGAAATTTACTCTGTGCGACTCTGTGGTTTGATATTTTTTTACCACTGAGTTTCACAGAGTTCGGCACAGAGTTTCACAGAGTTTTACTTTCCATTTATTCCGATTTTGATTTTTATCCAATTTTTACTCTGTGTTACTCCGTGAAATTTACTCTGCGCGACTCTGTGGTTAATTTTATTTTTTTACCACAGCGTTACACGGAGTTTGGCATGGAAAAATGTTTACTAGAAAGCGAGTAAATCCTATTTTTCCGCCTCAGAAATAAAAAGTCCACCGGTTGCCGGGATACATTTGATTTAATTTTTCAATACGCGGAAGCAGCACGCGGTCGATGCTGTCGTTTTCGTCATTGGAAATCAAGAGACATTGCCGTTGGGCTTGTTGTTCACGGTTCAGTTCCATAACCGCCTGGGCGGTGGTGCCGCTGCCGGCAAAGCAATCCAAAACCACATCATCGGGCCCCGTGGCCATTTCCAGCAGGTATTTAACCAAACGCACGGGCTTGGGGTTGTCGAAGCGAACCCCGGGTAGGATTTTTTCCAAATCACGCAAGGCCTCGGTTTGCGAAATGCCCGTAATAACCGAAGAAGGCGTTACCGGCTGCGGTTCGCGAATAAATTTTTTGAGTCGCGGAATGATGTTGCCGTTTCCCCACCAAATCCGTCCGTCGGCATCCAAACGTGCCAATTCCTCGCGGCTTATATGCCATTGGCGGGTAATTTCCCGCCCGCCCGGCGTGCGAATGGTATAGTAATTTTTGCCGCGCGGGTTGGATTTGTTACGTGATTTGCAGAGTTCGGCACTGATCCACGGCCCGCGCGGGTCGTTGTCGGGATTACCGTAGTCACGATGCACGGCCAGCGGTTGGCGTGGCTTGTTAAAACGCGTGTTTTTGCGGTTCATATAGCCCACCACGATATATTCATGGTCGATGCGGAAACGTTTGCTGCGCTTCATTTTACCCTGACCGGCGGAGCCGCCTTGCGGGACTTTGTGCCAAATCATGATTTCCACATTTTCGCGACCGAATATTTCGCGCATCAATAAAATCAGGTTGGGCAGTTCGTTATCGTCAATCGACACGAATATTTTTCCCGTTTTGTTGAGTAATCTTTCGGCCAATTTCAAACGTTCGTGCATAAAATCCGTCCAAGCCCGGTGTCGTTTTCGTTCGTAATGACCCCAAAATTTATCCTTATAATCCCTGAATTGCGAAAGCCCGGTATTGTAGGGCGGATCGATGTAGATAAAACTCACGCGGCCGGCAAATTCGGGCAGTATCCGCTGCATCACTTGCAGGTTGTCGCCACGGTATAATCGGTGCATGGGGAAACGGTTACGGGTTATCGGGCTTGCCGGGCCAAACGGAGCCCTTCTTCCAAATAGACAAAGAAATCTTTGGCATAGGTTCCAGGTTTGCTTACCGGCTTGCGTTCGCCCAGGCGGACAATGATGGTGTTTTCGGAAGGAATAACCATAACGTATTGTCCCAAATGTCCGCGCATGGTAAAGCCGCGAATGCCCTTGTGCGTAAACAGCCACCATTGCAATCCGTAGCGGGGCCTTTCGGATAGTTGGGGTCTTATCATTTCGTCCACCAAAGCGGTGTCCACCAGTTGATGTCCGTTCCAATTTCCGCGATGCAACATCAAGCGGCCGAAACGGGCAAAATCACGCGCATCGGATGCGATGCAACAAAAGGTTTTTTCCATTCCTCCTTCACGGTCGGTATTCCACCAGGCCTCACGACGCATACCCATGGGTTTCCAAAAATTTTCGGACAAATAATCGGCCAAGGATTTTCCGGTGGCCTTCACGATGGCCATGCCCAAAAATTGCGTATCGCCACTGGAATAAAACCAATGCTTCCCTGGCGGCTTGACAAAATGCACACGTTTGATCATCAAATCATCCAGGTTTTCCGAAAAATAACTTTCGGCCGTAATGCTGAGCGGACTGTAATAGTTTTCGTCCCAATCTGTTCCGCCGGCCATCATGGCCAAATGACGCAAAGTAACACTATCGGCATAAGGACCTTGGATGCCCGGAACAAAATCTTTGAGTTTTTGGTCCAAACTTCGGATGTGCCCTTGATCAATGGCCTTGGCCAGCAAGAGCATGGTGATGCTTTTGGCCATGGAAAACGAATTGGACAAACTGTCGGCCGTGTAGCCCCGGTAGTATTTTTCCACCAGGATACTGTCGTTTTTAATAACCAAATAGGCCACCGTGCCGTATTTGCGGTTGTAGTTTTCCAGGCGTTTGGACAGCGTAAACCGGTTATACAAGCGATGTTCGGGCCAAGGTTGAACTTTCCCGTTGGCCACTTTCCGGCGCGGATAGTCGGCAAAGTCGGAAAGATAAGCCGTCGTATGTCCCTTCAAATATACATGACCGATACCGCGTAACAGATAGGGATAACGAATAAAAAATACTCCCAGCGTTACCAAAATCAACAAAACCACTATGCCGAGCATACGCTTTATTTTCATAACGATTAACGGTTTATCCTTTTTTGCTCTTGGATTTTTTCTTGTTTTTCTTCTTTTTCTTTTTGGATTTTTTGGTTTCCTTGTCGCGTTTCGAAAATTCATCGGCCAGGTCGAAACTTACTTGTTTTCGTTCCAGATTAACACCGGTCACCCTTACCCGCACATCGTCGCCCAGTTGATAACGTTTGCGGGTGCGTTGGCCTACCAAGGCCTGATCATCGGGGTCATAGATAAAATAATCATTTCGCATCTCGGTTCGGCGCACCATGCCTTCGATAAGCGTATCCACCAATTCCACATAAATTCCCCATTCGGTAA
>WGAP01000124.1 GCA_015494775.1 Flavobacteriales bacterium
TGGAAAATTACGGGTGTTTTGATTTTTGACAGGAATTGAGGATTTGTTATTGTTTGGGAATATTAGCCGTTTTGGAAAGGACTACCCTTTATTTATTCGTTATTTTCACCTGATAAAAAACATTAACGACCTCCCGCTCCGTCGGGGGCGGAAGACCCCGACGGAGCAGTCATAAATCGGAGGTCAATTGTTCGATGTTCATTGTTTAAGCGTGATTTATCGCACGGGGAAAAGGCCGGCCGCTGAGTGCTGCGATCGTAGTGAGCAGTGTATCAAAGCGCCGGCCAACCGGTCATTTCGATACAATTTTTGCTACGCAAAAATCACTCAATGGCCTCCCAAACAGGTACCTGAGTGCTGCGCCGAAGGTGCAGTGTATCGAAGGTACCGGCATCCAACACGGTCGCTTCGATAAAAATCAACTCAAAACTCAAAACTCATAATTAAATCCGCGCCAGGGATGGGAGCGGTTATGAGCCGCCGGCGGTGCCGATGGTTTTCCGCCCGGCGGAGGCGACCGGAGGAAGCCCCACGCACGGGCGGGCGCGGGCGCGCGTGTCGCGCGCCCGCGCAAAACCACGGCATCCGCCAAGGCGAATATAAGCGGACAGCCCGACGGCGCTCGGCGTTGCAGCAAGCATAAAACCTTCACACCAAGTCTCGTTCTTTTTGCCGATAACGGCATTGACAACCCTCGCCATAGCTACGGCTATGCCTTCGGATTGCCGGCTTTGTTCACGACAAAAATAACTTCGACTTATCCGACATTTTATGCTTGCTGCAACGCCGTGAGGAAACGGGTTTCCGCAAGGGCGCTCCGCCGTCCCGAAGCGGAACCCGAGGCCCCGCCGCGGCGCGCGCCAGCGCGCCGGGCGGATGGCCGGACGTAAACATTTGAAAATCAACGAAAGCCCCGCCCCGCGGCTTCGCCGCGGGGCGGGGCGCCGACAAATTTACGCCAACGTCCGGCCATCCGCCGCGGGCATTCGCCCGCCGGCGGGGCCCCGAACGTAAGCGCCGGGGCGCCCAAATAATCAACAACAATCCGTACAAACCACACCAATGTTCCTCGCTACTTTCCATAATTTCTTACCTTGCAAGCCAAATGCTTTGGCTATGGCTTTGCCCCGCATCGCTCTGCAAGGTATTGCCGGCTCCTTCCACCACGAGGCCGCACTCCAACTCTTTCCGCAAGGAGTGGAAGTGGTGGCTTGCCGTTATTTCGACCAAGTGCCGCAAGCCGTGTCCGAAGGACGGGCCGATTTCGGATTGATGGCCATCGAAAACAGCACGGCCGGCTCCATCCTGCCCAACTATGCGCTTATCGACGGCTCGGGCCTGCAAATTCTGCGCGAAGTGTATGTGGACGTGCGCCACCAACTGATGGCTCCGCAGGGCACCACGCTCCAAAACATCCAACGCGTATGGTCGCATCCCATGGCCTTGCTCCAATGCGGGCGTTTCCTGCGCCGGCATTCCGCATGGCAACGTATCGAATACGAAGATACGGCCGCCGCGGCCCGCGACATTGCCCGTCATAACCTGAACGGCACCGCCGCCATTGCACCGCGCATCGCCGCTGAACTTTACGGGCTCGACATCCTGGCCGCCGACATTCACGACCAATCATCCAATGCCACCCGCTTTGTATTGCTGGGCCGGCCGGCACCTCCGCAAGCCGGTGCCGACAAGGTGTCGCTTCGTATCGAAACGCCGCACCGCCCGGGCGCCTTGCTCGAAATCCTGGAAATCCTGGCAGCCGAGCGGTGGAATATGACCAAACTGCAATCGCTTCCCATTCCCGAAAAGCCCTGGGAATACCGCTTTTTTATCGATGCGGTGTTTCCCGAGGCCGATGCATTTGAAAAGGTCATCGATTTGTTGGGCCGTAAAAGCTCCCACCTGAAAATCCTTGGTATTTATCCAAATCAAAACCTATGAAAACCGCGCAACGACTGGATTTTATCCGCGACTATTATTTTGCCCGCAAACTGGCCGAGGTACGCCGGCTCGAAGCCGAAGGCGGCATGCCCTTCCTGGTGATGTCCATCGGCAATCCCGACCTTCCGCCGCCACCCGAAGTGGTGGATAGCTTGGTCCGCCACCTCAACGACCCCGGGGCCCACAGCTATCAACCGTATAGCGGTATTGCATCGTTCAAACAAGCCATTGCGGATTTTTACGCCCGCAAATTCAACGTCCGGCTCGACCCCGCCACGCAAATCCTGCCGCTTTTGGGCAGTAAGTCGGGCATTATGTGGCTGTCGTTGGCCTACTTGGACCCGGGCGACAGGGCTTTAATCCCCCAACCCGGCTACATGGCCTACGGCTCGGTTACCCGCTTGGCCGGCGGCGAACCGGAACTGTATCCCTTGCAGGAAGGTTCCTGGTTGCCCGATTTGGACCGTATCGAAGAACGCGCCCGCCACGCGCGCATCCTGTGGATGAACTATACCAACATGCCCACCGGCACGCCCGCCACACCCGAATTTTTAACCGAAACCATCGAGCGTTTGCGCGGCAAAGACATCGTACTGGCTTTTGACAACCCTTATTCGCTCATCACCGAACAACCGCTGAGCGTGCTTCGCTATGCGGCCGATTTGCCCGTGGTGGAATTTCAATCCATGAGCAAGAATTTCAACATGGCCGGATGGCGCATCGGTTGGGTAGCCGGCCATCCCGATATCGTTGCCGCCATGGCCAAGGTGCAAAGCAATGTGGAAACGGGCATGTTTTATCCCTTCCAAAAAGCCGCCGAAACGGCCCTGGCCCTGCCGGACGAATGGTTTGCGCATATCAACCGCGTTTACAACCACCGCAAAGCCAAGGTGAAGGAACTCGTCGCTTTGTTCGGCGGTGTATGCAACGCCCGCGGCGGCGGCATGTTTTGCTGGGTTAAATTGCCCGAAGGTGTGTCGGGCGAAGAACTCGCCGACCGGCTTTTTTACGAACACCGTATTTTTGTGGCGCCCGGAAAAATTTTCGGTGAAATGTGGGATAATTATATCCGCATATCGCTCACCGTGCCCAAAGAAGTCTATGA
This sequence comes from Flavobacteriales bacterium, assembly GCA_015494775.1. Taxonomy (GTDB): domain Bacteria; phylum Bacteroidota; class Bacteroidia; order Flavobacteriales; family Flavobacteriaceae; genus JAADED01. Next base: position 3,047 of record WGAP01000124.1, read on the forward strand.
CCGGGCCATGGAACGTATCCAACAAGGCAAATAATGAAACGTATCGGCATTTACGGCTTGGGACTAATCGGCGGCTCGTTGGGCTTGGCCCTGCGTGCCACAGGCCGCTACCGTATTTACGGTGCTGACCGCAATCCCGAACACCTGAAAAAAGCCCTGGAACGCGGCTTGGCCGATACCGAACTTATGCCGGCCGACATTCCGCAAATGGACGGCATTATTCTGGCGGTTCCTGCGGACGCCTTACCCGTCTTGGCGCGGCAATTACTGGGCAAACTCAACCCCCGGGCCTGGATGTTCGACACCGGCTCGGTCAAGCGCCCCGTAACGGAAGCGATAAAAGACCATCCGCGCCGCGGCCGCTTTGTGGCCGCCCATCCCATTGCGGGCACCGAATACTCGGGCCCCGAAGCGGCCTTTGTCTCCTTGTTCGGCGGAAAAATCAACATCATTTGCGACCCCGAAGCATCCGACGACGATGCCTTGGAAGCGGTGGCCACACTTTTTGGTCACGACCTGGGTATGAACGTGCATTATTTGCCTTCGGATGTGCACGACAAACATATTGCCTACGTATCGCACCTTTCGCACGTTAGCGCTTTTACGCTGGGTAAAACCGTGCTGGATGTGGAAAACGACGAACACAATATTTTCCTGATGGCCGGCAGCGGGTTTGCATCCACCGTGCGCCTGGCCAAAAGTTCGCCCGACACTTGGACACCCGTATTGCTTCAAAACCGCAAAGCGCTACTGCCGGTTTTGAAAACCTACGGCCAAAACCTGGAAATATTCATAGATTTGCTCGAAAAGGAAGATGCCGGCGGTTTGCATCGCTTACTGACCGATACCAACCGCATCGGCCGCATCATCGACCGGATTGCCGAAAAATATGGAAAACAGTAGGAAATACCGCCGTTGGTTGGACGACATGCAACTGGGCCACCCGCTCACCATAGCCGGCCCGTGCAGTGCCGAAACCGAAGAACAGGTGATGGAAACCGCCCGCCGCCTCACGGGCGGACGCGTTACGGTGTTTCGCGCGGGTATTTGGAAACCCCGCACCAAGCCCGGTAATTTCGAAGGAATCGGCAAATTCGCCCTGCCGTGGATGCAACGGGTGCGCCGGGAAACCGGACTCGAACCTTTTATCGAAGTGGCCACGCCCCGCCATGTGGACGAAGCCCTGCGCCACGATATCCGCATGATGTGGATAGGTGCGCGCACCTCGGCCAACCCTTTTGCCGTGGAAGAAGTGGCCCAAGCATTGCGCGGCAACAAGGACGTGATTGTTATGATCAAAAATCCCGTCAATCCCGACCTGAACCTGTGGATTGGCGCTGTGGAACGCATCGAACGGGCGGGCATTGAAAATTTGGGTGTTATTCACCGCGGATTTTCGGTTTATGAAAAAACGCCCTACCGCAACAAACCCAAATGGCAAATCCCCTTGGCTTTCAAGGCCACGTTTCCCGATATTCCGATGATCATCGACCCTTCGCACATCTGCGGACGGCGCGATTGCATATTTGATATTGCCCAAATGGCGCTCGACCTGCAATATGACGGAGTGATGATCGAAAGCCATCGAGAGCCCGACAAGGCATGGAGCGATGCCCGCCAACAGGTATCGCCCGAAACGCTTCATGACATCATCCACCGGCTGATGGTGCGCAAACCCCGGGCCGAAGAAGACATCCACCGCGAAAACCTGCAAGCCCTGCGCCGCCATATCGACATCCTGGACGAACAAATCCTGGAACTCCTGGCCAAACGTATGGAAGTGGTGCGCGGTATCGGCGCCATCAAACGCCGGCAAAACATTTCGCTCCTCCAACCCGACCGCTGGCAAAAAGTCTTTGAACGGGCCCTGGATTTTGCACGCGAAAACGGGCTGAACGAAGAGTTTATCCGCACGGTTTATTCGGCCGTGCACGAAGAAAGCATCTGGCAACAAAAAAACGGTCAGGCACCGCCCGAGCAATGAATTCCACCAACGAAAAAAACATTTTCGGCTCATCCGCCAAAGGGCCGCAACGCAAAAAACGGCTGACATTGCTCGGTTTTTACGGGCCGGTTTTGATGCTGTTCGCCCTGCTGATAGCCGCCAAAGGCGGTAAGGCGCCCTTGTCGTTTTTCGGGCTGGTAAAGGCCGGAACCAAGGATGCGCTTTGGCTGCACGCGCTAGTGATTTATCTGTATTTGTTGGCCTTCACACTGCTGATTGTTTACACCTACCTGGGCCTGGAAAAACTGGTCAAACACCGCCGGCATTTGCTCTTTTTTCGCCTTTTGTTGGTGGCTATTCCTTTGGCCTCGGCCGGACTGATTTATGCCGTGGAGCCCGTTTGGCATTACCGGCACACGGTGTTTGTGGTGGGATTGGCCATTGTTTCGGTTGCCGGACTACTTTTTGTGGAACTGGCAGGGAGACGCAAGAATTAGATATTCTATTTTTTCCAAATCCTCTATTTTTCATAAGTATTCCATGGGTTTTCACCAAATTTTTTTTGTGTTTCTAGGTAAAATTATTTTCGTATAGCAAAATTTAATAATCATGGAACGCATTGTTTTGACCCGAAACCACAAACGCTATCGCATTTACGAAACCGCAAACCGTTATGTGGTATCTATCGATACTAGTGATGTATTCCTTTGGAATAATTGGAAACGCATAGGCGAAACACGAACCTTGGACGATGCATTAAGTCTTATACGTTCACATTCGGGTTCCGAAATCAAAAGTATCGATTGATGTTTGAGGGTTAACGCTCCGTTTTTTTATTTTCAGGGCGCCTGCCGACATTGCTACGCAATGTGCGGCACCGGGCTGTCCGCTCAAATGCGCGGGCGGCGCGCTCTTGCCCTGCAAGCGTGGCGGACGTGGCTCCCCGCTGGTCGCCCCGCCGCCACGGCAGGCCTACGGCGCGCCGCATCGCATCGCTTCAAGTATAAAGTATTGTAAAAGTTGTAGTTATTTTTGTCGAGAACAAAGCCGGCAATCCGAAGGCATAGCCGTAGCTATGGCGAGAATTGTCAATGCCGTTATCGGCAAAAAGAACAAAACTTGGTGCGTTATTTTATACTTGAAGCGATGCCCGCGCATAACCGCTCCCATCCCTGACGCATTTTTTTATTAAAGATTGCCAAGTCGCCGCATTCGTATTGCATTTTTTTATAATATTGTTAATCCTAAAAATCGCGCCTTTCCTATGTTAGTCCACGTCCACAGCGCCGCCATTTATGAAATCGACGCCTATCCGGTAAATATTGAAGTAAACATCGACAAGGGCATCGGCTATCATTTGGTAGGCCTGCCCGACAAGGCAGTGATGGAAAGCAGTTACCGCATCTCGGCCGCACTGGAAAATTCGGGACTTAAAATGCCGCACAAAAAAATCATTATCAACATGGCGCCGGCCGATTTGCGCAAGGAAGGTTCGGCCTACGATTTACCCATCGCTTTGGGCATCCTGGCGGCATCGGGACAAATCGACGGGGAGCGGTTGCGGGATTTTTGGATTCTGGGCGAGCTTTCGCTCAACGGCGACCTGCGACCCGTTCGCGGGGCTTTGCCCGTGGCGCTCAAAGCCAAAGCCGAAGGTTATCGCGGCGTTATCCTCCCGGCGGCCAACCGCAACGAAGCGGCTATCGTGGACGGCATTGAAGTTTACGGACTGGAAAACATCCGTCAGGTCATTGATTTGTTGGAAGGAAACGAACAATTTACGCCCTTCCGTTTGGACATGGAAAAACTGTTCTTCGACGAACTCGACCGTTTCGAACACGACTTTGCCGACGTCAAAGGACAGGAAAGCGTCAAGCGGGCGCTGGAAATTGCCGCGGCGGGTGGACATAACGTGCTGATGGTCGGCCCACCGGGAAGCGGAAAAACCATGTTGGCCAAGCGCATTCCGGGCATTTTGCCGCCCATGACTTTGGACGAGGCCTTGGAAACCACCAAAATCCATTCGGTGGCAGGCACCCTGCGGGCCGAGTGGGGCATCGTTACGCAACGGCCGTTCCGGGCGCCGCATCACACCATTTCGGACGTGGCTTTGGTGGGCGGCGGAAGCTATCCGCAACCCGGGGAAATATCCTTGGCGCATAACGGCGTGCTGTTCCTGGACGAACTGCCCGAATTCAAACGTAGCGTGCTCGAAGTGCTACGTCAACCGCTCGAAGACCGGCAGGTTACCATTTCACGGGCCAAATTTACGGTAACCTATCCGGCGGGCTTTATGCTTATTGCCAGCATGAATCCCAGCCCGTCGGGCTATTTCAACGATCCCAATTCACCCATGCGTTCATCGCCGGCCGAAATGCAACGTTATTTGAGCAAAATTTCCGGCCCGCTCCTCGACCGTATCGACTTGCAAATCGAGGTGCAACCCGTGCCTTTCGAAAAACTTTCGGACGACCGCCGCGGCGAAAGCAGTAAGGTTATTCGCCAACGGGTGATTGCGGCACGAAAAGTCCAAACCGAGCGTTACCGCGATTATCCGGGTATTCATTACAACGCCCAGCTCAGCAGTAAA
>WGAP01000125.1 GCA_015494775.1 Flavobacteriales bacterium
AAAAATTGATTTATCTTTGCATACAAAATGGTTTTTAATATGAAACTCAAACACTTACTTTCCTATTTAATCCTGTTGGTTTCACTGCGCACGGGTTTTGCGCAAGTGGCTATTAACACCACGGGCGATGACCCCGATCCTTCGGCCATGCTCGACGTCCAATCCACCACCAAAGGTTTTTTGGTTCCGCGTATGTCCACCGACGATCGTGATGCCATTCCCAACCCCGCCCCCGGATTGATTATTTTCAATAAGGACGACAATAAGTTATACTATTTTGACGGCGACCATTGGGTAAGTTTCGGTAGCGATACCGATTGGATTGTGAACGGGGATAATATGTTCTCGGGCGTTAGCGGCAATGTGGGTATCGGAACCGAAAATCCGCATTACAAATTGGAAGTATTTGATTATTCTTTCCAAGTGGGCCACGACGACGGCGATATTGACGGGGACGGATTTGCGGACCCCGACGGTGGACGTATTCGCACGGATTATCGGAGCGGTTCCGCCATATTGTTTTTGGAAGAACACGATGACCCGTTTTTGGTCAAAGCCCGTCAAACCGATAACCAAGACCTTCGCGACCTGACCTTGGGTATGTTCGACGGAAAATTGGGTATTAACCTGCCGCGCCCGCAATATGATTTGGATGTGTTCAAATTTTCATTCAATGTAGGACACAATAACGGTGATGTCAACGGCGACGGTTTTATGGACTCCGAAACCGGTAAGATGTACACCTATTTCGACAATGATATACCTTATCTGGTTTTGGAAGATTACGATGATCCGGTCATTATTCTCGGACGTCAAACCCAATATCAGGACAACCGTGATTTGATGCTGAGCATGTATCGCGGCAATTTGGGTGTGGGCATTCAATTGCCCGAAGTAAAATTGGAAGTGGATGGTGCCATACGCTTGTATCAAACCGTGGCTCCCGCCACGCCCAAACCCGGTCAAATTTACTTCGACGGAACACACTTTTTCGGCTACACCGGCGGCGCTTGGAAACAATTGGATAATTAATCCGGCCGGTTTAGAAAAATCTTCTCAAATTCTCCTTACGGCGTTCGTACTTGATGTCACTGAGTACGGACGCTTTTATTCCTATATAAAAATACCACGACGTATAAGGCGGCAATGGACGCCATGTAAAGGTCATGTACCAACTTTTCAAATCGCGCCGGAAGTTAAGTACCGTATAGGCCAATTTTTTGTTCGTAATATCAAAACCCGAATTGACGCCCACGCGCCAACCGGGCGATAATTCCACATTGCCGTTGAAATTAATCGTGTGCGGTGAAATGGATTTGAAATACGGACTTGTGGGATGATAAATTTTGTTTTGATAATTGAACGAATAGGAAATATTCAATGTCCATTTGACCGGATTTTCGTAAGCGCCTTGCGTTTTTTGTGCATGGGATTCGTCCTTGTTTCCGGTACCGATGAGTGCAACGCCTGATTTTTTTTCTTTCCGGCCGAACCATTTTTTTAGTTTTTCATTACTGAGCATAAAGCCGGTACTGACCCGGAAACTGCGCAAATGAACCAGCCCTTGGCCCGCGGCATAGGCATATTGCGCCGTACTTTGACCGGTGGTATCCACGGCATAAGGGTCCAAATTGCCTGTCAGTCGCAGGTTTAATCCCTTGACGGGCATAACATTTCCCGACAGGTTGATGTAACCCAATTTCATGGAGTCGGCGTTGAAATTATATTGGGTCGATAGGTTCAGGTTTTTCAGTACGCTGACTTTTTTGTCCTTACCGTCCTTGCCGCGTACTTTGGCTTCGAAGGTATTGCCCAGGGAAATGTTGAGCAACGATTGGGGCGAAAAGCTCGGTCGGCCGTACATACCGCCGTCGAACAAGGTGTATTCACGCCAATCGTTCGGGTCGGACGAACCCTGATAGTATTTTTTGTATTGTTCCTGACCGGGACGGTAGGTAAAATTGAGCGAAGGCGTGATGATATGACGAACGGCTTTGATTTTCCCTTTTTTGCTCAAACGAAAAATACCATAAATAACCGTGTTTAAACTCGTATTCAACGACCAATCCACAAACTGTACGGGCTTGTAAACTATTGTGTCCTGCACGCGACCTTCCGCCGCATCCCAAAATTTTTCGGTATGCTGGCCGTACCACACATGTTGCAACGAAGCCGTCTGTGTGATGTTAAAATAGCGGAACAGCTTAAAATTGGTACTCAACGGCACCGATTGCCGGAAACCGCGCAGGGCATGTGCCCAAGTGCTACGGTCGAACATCATAGTGTCCAAGGTTTCCACCTGATTGCGGCCGTCGAAGGTGTAATCGAAATTGATGCGCTGAAAGGCGTTTTTCTTCAAACCCGATTTGGGTGCAAAAGGATAAATCCTGTCCAATTTGGCATACAATTGCGGCAAGGTGATAATCACGCGGTTGGTATTGACGTTTTGATTGTGCGTGCCCGTTAAGCTCACACTCAGCGGAATACGATGAAAACGCTTGGACAACACCACCGACGATTGCATGGTGTTGTCCAGCACGTGCGACAGGTTTTGTTGATTGGTGGAATAGCGGAAATATTTACTGCTTCCGATGTTTACATGGGCCGAAAAATTAAATGCGGGATTGCTCTTGGGATCTTTACGGTGCGACCAACCCAGGTTCCAAATATTGCTCCGGCTGTATTGGGGCGAACCGTATTCGCCCGTAATGCGTTTTTCGTAACGGAATAGCACATTGCCTCCGTATTGATAACGTTTTTTGTAATTGCTGCGCCATTGCAGGCCGAAACTGCCGTTGGTATAAACATCGGCCAATAGGGCCATATCGGCATATTTGCTCAGCACCAAATACACACCCATATTTTGCAGAAAAAATCCCCGCTGATCTTCGCCGTAATTGGGCAGAATAAATCCCGACGTTCGTTTGTTTATCAACGGAAAATACCCGAATGGCAACACCAAAGGCGTAGGTACTTCTTCGATATACATTTGGCTGGTTCCCACCACGATTTTTTTGCCCGGCACGATTTTGCCCTTACGCGCCAAAATATAATATTCGGGATTGTGAATATCCTCGGCCGTAGTGATTTTCAGGTCTTTGAAAAAATTGACGCTGTCGTTGACCTTTTTGGTTACATTGCTGATAAGTTGAATTTCGCCCTCCTGCGTGTAGGTGTTCCACACCAAGGCCTTTTTGGTTTCGAAGTTAAAGCGGATGGAATCGTTTTCGGTGCGCGTTTTTCCTTGCGTAAAAACAGGCCTTTGGCTTAATTTCCCCGTGGAATCGGGAATGCGTCCGGCATAGACTTCTTTTTTGCCGTAGTCCACCACGATGATGCCCGCCGTCAGTTCGATGTCGTCATATTTGATGTGTGCCTTGTCGTAAAGCGTCAAACGTTTGTGTATGCGGTCGATGAGTTGATATTGATCGGCTTCTTTGAACAGCGGTTTATCCAAGCCGTCCGTATTATTTGCGGTACTGTCGGCCGGGCGGATGCTGTCGGTAACCGTCAAAGTGTTGGCCGTGTGGCGGGTGGAATCTTTAACGGGGCTTAATCGACCCGGATTTTGCAACGGATGCCGGCCGATGCCGTCCAATTGTGCCGCGGCATTGTTCCGGGCCACCAAGAACAAAACGACCGAAATCAGGTAAACAATATACCGGTTGCGCTTCAAAAAAACACGATTTTTTTCAATCTTTCAAAATTAGGCAAAATATGCCGAATGGGCGGATTGGTTGTTTCGGGCGCTCCGAAACCCGCCTGCGGCGGTTTTCTTCGCGGCTCCACAAGCCGTCGGGGCGCCGGCGGCGGAATGAAATTCCGCTGCCGGCGGCGCAAAATTTTAGCGGCAAATGCTTTGATGCGGGAATTATCGGTTATTCGACGCCTCGACAGGGAAAATTTTACCGTTTTTTTGCGCCGCCGGCCCCGCGCCTTGCGCGGCGCCGGCGCCCCTTGTCTTGTTCCGCGGCTTCGCGAGCCCTTCGGTCTCGCTTCGCAGCTTCGGGAGCCGGCCGCCCTTCGCCTTCACTCGGGCGGCGTCTCCCTACGCGGGCCTCGGAACCCTTCGGTTTCCTCGGCGGCTCCGGCAGCCCGTTCCGGTCTGCCTCCGCTAC
>WGAP01000126.1 GCA_015494775.1 Flavobacteriales bacterium
ATGATTGGTTTTTGGAAGTTTTCGTTTATTGGATGTTTGTTAGGTCGAAGGGTTTAATTAGGGAGTGGTAATATGAAGCGTTTCCGTGTCGCCGGCCGCATTGGATACGGTTACGACGTTATCGCATTGGCCGTTGCCATAGTCCACATCAAAGGTATTAAGGTCGCTGTCATAGATACGCATTTTGCCTTGGAGTGCAAGCGGACAATTGTATTGTTTGAGCAGCGGTTCCAGGGATTCGTTGGATTCATATTTTACAATCGGATGTGCCATGTCATCACGATAAATAACATAATTAAAGTGAACATGATCGATTTGCCAACGTTTATCCGAACCGTCAGGCGATTGGCCGGGGTCGGTTTGCCGAATGTCGAATTCCGTATCGAGGTTTAAGGTATCGTTTCCTACGGGCAATACCATGGTAAATGCGGCATGATAGCCATTATTCTGTTGTTCCAGGAAAAGTAATGACCTTTTGCCGAAGGGCACATGGTCGATAAGGGTGGGTTGAGGTATGCCGTTGTTTTCGCTATACAAAATGATTGTGTGAGCTTGGTTGGAAGGATTGTAAATCAAATCGGTTTTGCCGCCATACGTATGGCCGTCGGGCAGGGTACAAGCGGAGCCGTAAGTCCAGCGTTTGTTCCAAGGCGAAAGACTGTCTTCCTGCACACAAGCCGGCAATTGTGCATTTTCGATGTAATAATTCATAAAGGTTTCCACCACATCGGTAGCCAGGTCGTGATAATACACGATTTTTTTAATATCATCCTTGGGGATGGGCACGTGTTCCGTTTCGTCATTGTCGTTATGGTGCGGAAGAAACAATTTACAGGATGATGCGGGCATCAAAACGACGGCCAAAAGCAAAATCATCACAAACCGTTTCATTGTAATAATTTTTTAGGGTTAACCGCTTTATTTTCCACAAAAATTATACCAATCTACCCCGTTCGTAAAATTGTCCGAAAGCCCGTATCTTTGCCTTGATTTCAAAGCGAGTTTTTTATGTATCGAACACATACCTGCGGTGAATTGCGCCGCGAACATATCGGAAAAGAGGTTACACTAAGCGGTTGGGTCCAACGCGTCCGTGATTTGGGGGCTATGGTTTTCGTGGACTTGCGCGACCGCTACGGCATTACGCAATTGGCTTTCAACGAACAAAACGCCGCCCTGATGGACAAAGCCCGCGCTTTGGGCCGTGAATTTGTGGTCAAAGCCACGGGCCGCGTGGTGGAACGGGCCAGTAAAAATCCCAAATTGCCCACGGGCGACATCGAAATATTGGTGGATAAACTCGAAGTGCTCAACCAATCCGAAATTCCGCCCTTTACCATCGAAGACCAAACCGACGGCGGCGACGAACTGCGAATGAAATATCGCTACTTGGACATTCGTCGCAATCCGGTCAAGAACAACCTTATTTTCCGTGCCCGCGTAACGCAATTGGTGCGTAATTACTTGGCCAATCAAGGTTTTATCGACGTGGAAACGCCCTACTTGATCAAGTCCACGCCCGAAGGTGCGCGTGATTTTGTGGTGCCTTCGCGCCTGCATCCCGGTCAGTTTTACGCCTTGCCGCAGTCGCCGCAAACCTTCAAGCAATTGCTTATGGTGGGCGGTTTGGACAAGTATATGCAAATCGTCAAATGTTTTCGCGACGAAGACCTGCGCGCCGACCGCCAACCGGAGTTTACCCAGATCGACTGCGAAATGTCGTTTGTGGAACAGGAGGATGTGCTCCAAACCTTCGAGGGTTTGGTGCGTTACCTTATCAAGGAAATTCACGGCATCGACACGGGCGCCTTTCCGCGCATGTCCTACGACGAAGCCATGGCGCGCTACGGAACCGACAAACCCGATATACGTTTCGGCATGGAATTGACCGAGCTTACGGATACGGCCAAGGGCAAGGGTTTTCGCGTATTCGACACGGCGGAATACATCGGCGCCATTGCCGTGGAGGCTGCGGCGGACTATTCACGCAAGCAAATCGATGAAATCACCAAATGGATGCAACGTCCGCAGGTGGGCGCCAAGGGTTTGATTTGGGCCAAATACAACGCCGACGGTAGCATCAAATCGTCGGTGGACAAGTTTTTCGATGCCGCAACCGTTAAGGCATGGATGGAAAAAGCCGGCGCCAAGCCCGGCGACTTGCTCTTTATCATGGCCGGCGAGCGGCAGACCACGCAAGGGCATTTGGGTATCCTGCGTATGGAAATGGCCGAACGCCTGGGCCTGCGCGACCCCAAACGTTTTGCCCCGCTTTGGGTGGTGGATTTCCCGCTCCTGGAATGGGACGAAGAAACGGGTCGTTACCACGCCATGCACCATCCCTTCACTTCGCCCAAACCCGAGGACATTCCGCTGCTGGACACCGAGCCGAGCAAGGTGCGCGCCAACGCCTACGATTTGGTGCTCAACGGCAACGAAATCGGCGGTGGGTCCATTCGTATCCACGACCGTGATTTACAACGCAAAATGTTCCGGCTGTTGGGCTTTACGGACGAGGATGCGCAACGCCAGTTCGGTTTCCTGATGAACGCCTTTACCTACGGCGCACCGCCGCACGGAGGCATTGCATTCGGGCTCGACCGTTTGGTGGCCATTTTGGGCGGGCAGGAAAGCATTCGCGACTTTATCGCCTTCCCCAAAAACAATGCGGGTCGCGACACCATGATCGACGCCCCCGACCGCATTTCGGACGAGCAGTTGAAGGAATTGCATCTTAAATTGGACTTACCGGAGGATTAAGGTTTTCTTTGCCTTTTGTTTTTTTGGGCGCCTCCCGCACATCGCTTACGCGATGTCGGGACCGGGCTGTCCGCTCATATTCGCCTTGGCGGATGCCGTGGTTTTGCGCGGGCGCGCGTGCCGCGCGCCCGCGCCCGCCCGTACGTGGGGCTTCCTTTGGGCGCCTCCGCCGGGCGGAAAACCATCGGCACCGCCGGCGGCTCATACCACTCCCATCCCTGGCGCACATTTAGTTATGAGTTTTGAGTTCTTAGTTTTGAGTTGATTTTTATCGAAGCAACCGGCACTCAGGCACTTGTTTGTAGGTCGCTGAGTGATTTTTGCAAAGCAAAAATTGTATCGAAATGACCGGTCGGCCGGGGCTTCGATACACCGCTCACTGCGTTCGCAGCACTCAGCTGCCGGCCTTTTCCCGCGCGATAAATCGCGCTCGAATAATGAACATCGAACAGTAGAATAAAAATTCCGCCCGCGGAGACCGCCGCCGAACGAGGCGAAGTCCGAGTGAGGCGGCGGGGCTACGCGGCGCAGAGGCGAGACGCCTGAGGCGGCTCGCTGGTACAGAGCCGGGACGGCCGTGGCCGGCCCGGCGACAAGCAAGGAGACCGTAGCCCCGAACTTATGAGGGGCGGGGGGCTCCGCAGCATGCGAAGGGAGACGCCGCAGGCGGCTCCCGTAGCTGCGGACGGAAACCGCTTGCGGGTTCCGGGAGCCGCGAAGGCAGACCGGAACGGGCTGCCGGAGCGCGGAACAAGACAAGCGAAGCCGAAGGCGTATCGCCGGCTTGTGGAGCCGCGTAATTTGTCCCGCACATTGCGCAGCAATGTCGGGAGAAGCCCGAAGGGCTTCGGAGCGTCAAAAAAGTTAAACTTCCTGTTACTTCCCCTTCACCGGCAGAGCACCCAAAACCGTTTCTCCCCCACGCGTGGCATCGCCAATCACCACATACATTTCCGTATCGACCGGCAAAAACAAATCCACCCGCGAACCGAACTTGATAAAGCCCGCATCATCGCCTTTGTGCACTTCCATTCCCGTGCGCGCATAATTGACAATGCGCCGGGCGATAATGCCCGCCACTTGCCGGTACATCACCGGACCTACCACCGGATTGTCAATCACCACCGTCGTGCGCTCGTTCAGTTCGGAAGATTTGGGATGATAGGCCACCATGTGCTTGCCCTTGTAGTAGCGGCTGTAAATCACCTTGCCGTCGATGGGATATCGGGTCGAATGCACATTGAGCGGCGACATAAAAATCGAAACTTGCAGGCGGCGATCCTTGAAAAATTCCGGCTCGAAAACCTCCTCGATCACCACCACCCGGCCGTCCACCGGTGCAATGACCTCGTTGGGTAACGACCTGTGCGAACGGGACGGAAAGCGGAAAAACCAAATGACCAAAAGCCACAAAACCGTGGAAGCAAACATCAGCAGGTAGGCGAGCCATTCGTAGGGAACCAGGGTATCCACCGCCAGGTTGAAACCCAGCCACAGCAATCCCGACCAAACTATGATGCGGTATCCTTCCCGGTGTAATTTGGTCTTGGCCATAGCATTTATTTCAAGGCAAAATTAATCAATGTCAATACCATGCCGGTAAGCAGCATCACTATTTGCACCATCATAAAACTGTCCAAACGGTCGAGCAAACCGCCGTGCCCGGGCATAATATTCCCCGAATCTTTGACTCCCGCCCGGCGTTTGAGATAGGATTCATACAAATCGCCCGCCGTTCCCCAAAGGATTATCCAAAACGCAATAAGCAATATTTGCCCTACGGGCAAACCGGTAAGCAATCGGCGGGTTTGCCACCAGTGTTCCATCACTTGCGGAAACCAAGGCAAGCCGTAAGTTTGCGTTCCGCCAAACAGGTAACGGATGCCCGCCAATACCGCCATCGTCAACAGCGTTCCACCGATTAGTCCTTCCCAGGTTTTGCCCGGTGAAATGCGCGGCGCCAAACGACGTTTGCCCCACAACGAACCGGTCAGGTAGGCCAAACTGTCGTAAAGCCACAGGACGATAAAAACATAAAGCGGCGATACGATAAAAACCGGAAGGATGGTCAGGAAGAAGGGCAGATAGGCATACCAAAAGGCCACCAAATAGCGAAGGACATCCTTGCGTGCCCGTAGCCAGACATACCCAAAACCCGCCACCAAATAAACCGCCCAAATCACTATGGCCGGGGCAAAAAACGAACTGCGGAAAAACAAAGACAACGGAAAGGCCAAGGTCATCAATCCCATGCCGTGGGCCAGGGGATAAAATATCCTTTTGTCCAAATGCATCAGGGCGGTGAGTTCACGGACGATGATAAAGTAAAAAACCAAAAACAAAGCCCACAACAACCAGGGGAAACGGGCATAAAAATAAAAGGCCGCCAGCACCAGGGCCACATAGAGCGCGCCGGCTATGCTACGCCGGATCAGTTCCGCTTTCTTCATAAAGTATCAGGTAACAGGTTTTGCCCGGCGCACCTTCGGCATTGCCGTCGAAGCGTGTGAGCGTGCGTATTTGCGAAGGATATTGCCCGTGAAAATCCTTGTTGACCGAAGCCATGGCTTCGTGCATATCGGGACGTAGTTGGTGGGCTTGGGCCACAAATACCACCACTTGCGGCAATTCCTTCAAGGGTTTGTCGCCGGTTTGCAAAGACGAAATCATCAATCCGCCGGTATTGCGAATCAAATACATCACATTGCTCAACAGGGCGGCATCGGAAGGCCGCGGCGGAAGGGCCAGCCGCAGGGGAATATCCGTTTCGGCGGCCAGGGCTTTCAAATCAGGATGGATGACAAAATAGTAGGGCAAATCTTCTTCCACCAATACGGCACGCAGATAGGCCGCCAACTGGTCGCGGGTTTGTGCCAGCAAAAAACGTCCGCCGTTTTGCGTAAAGCGGTAAACGAATTGTTCCATGGGCGGCATCCGGTCGATGTCGGGGGTCGTTTGTTCGACCTTTTTATTTTTTCCGAATAATTTGTCGAAAACACCCATGGTTGTTTACCGATTAATTCTTTCCGGCGGATTTATTTTCTTGGTTTACGGCCGGTGAAGTGCCATTGTCGGCGGTTTTCCCGGCGGCAACGGGGGTTTGACCGGCATTTTGGCTTTCGTCGTTCTTTTCATCCTGTTTTTGTTCCGCTTCGGATGCTTGTTTTTGTTCGAAAGGACGCGGGCCCAGAATTTCTTCCAAATCTTCGCGGAACAACACTTCTTTTTCGCGCAAGCGCTCGGCCAATTTCAATAATTTGTCCTTGTATTTATGCAAAATATCCAAGGCACGTTGATATTGTCGGCCCACCACTTTTTTGATTTCTTCGTCGATAATTTCGGCGGTTTTTTCGCTATACGGCTTGTTGAATTGCCATTCCTGACCCGACGAATCGTAGAAAGTGATATTTCCGATTTTTTCGTTCAATCCGTATATCGCCACCATGGCGCGGGCTTGTTTGGTAACCTTTTCCAGGTCGTTCAGGGCGCCGGTGGACACATTGCCGAAAACGATTTGTTCGGCGGCACGTCCGCCCAAGGCCGCGGCCATTTCGTCGTGCATTTGTTCGGGTTCGACCAATACGCGTTCTTCGGGCAAATACCAGGCGGCCCCCAGGGATTGACCGCGGGGCACGATGGTTACCTTGACCAAAGGCGAAGCGTGTTTCAGCATCCAACTGACAAGGGCATGGCCCGCTTCGTGAACGGCCACCCGTTTTTTCTCTTTGGGCGTGATCACCTTGTTTTTCTTTTCCAAACCGCCGATGATGCGGTCGATGGCATCCAGGAAGTCCTGCCGTTCCACTTTGTCCTTGTTCTTGCGGGCGGCTATCAGGGCGGCTTCGTTGCACACATTGGCAATGTCGGCACCCGAAAAACCGGGCGTTTGTTTGGCCAAAAGGTCCACATCCACATCATCACCCAATTTGAGCGGACGCATGTGCACCTTGAATATTTCCTTGCGTTCGTTCAAGTCGGGCAAGTCCACAAAAATCTGACGGTCGAAACGGCCGGCGCGCAGCAGGGCCTTGTCCAGAATGTCAACGCGGTTGGTAGCGCCGATAACGATTACGTTGTCGGTGGAAGCAAAGCCGTCCATTTCAGTGAGCAATTGGTTGAGCGTATTTTCGCGTTCGTCGTTGGCGCCGGTGATGTTGGCACGGCTACGGGCCCGCCCGATGGCATCGATTTCGTCGATAAAAATAATCGAAGGGGCTTTTTCCTTGGCTTTTTTGAACAAATCGCGCACGCGCGAAGCGCCCACGCCCACAAACATTTCCACAAAATCGGAACCCGAAAGCGAAAAGAAAGGCACATTGGCTTCGCCGGCCACGGCTTTGGCCAAAAGGGTTTTACCGGTTCCCGGCGGGCCTACCAAAAGCACGCCGCGCGGAATTTTACCGCCCAAACGGGTGTATTTCTGCGGATTTTTCAAAAAGTCCACAATTTCCTTTACTTCTTCCTTGGCGCCTTCCAGTCCGGCCACGTCCTTGAAACTGACCTTGACGTGCTTGTCCTTGTCGTAGAGTTGGGCCCGGGATTTACCTACGTTAAAAATACCCATGCCGCCACCGCCGCCTCCGGCATTGGAAGCCATGCGGCGCATCAGGTAGAACCAAAAGCCCAAAATGAGCACCCACGGAAGCACGTTGATCAAAATGTTCAGCCACAGGTTGCTGTTGGTCTTAAACTTGTAGGTAAAGGGGATGCCTTCTTTCTTGGCATCTTCGAGTTTTTTTTGGAACAATTGCAAATCACCGATTTCGAAAGTGTATTGCGGAATGTCGGCCGAGAAAAAACCGCCGCCTTGGGGCAATTTTTTGAAGGGTTCTTCTTTGAGCGCTTCGGGCGTGAGGTAAACCTTGGCCAAATGCTTGTCTTCGATAACCACTTCTTTTACTTTGCCCTTGTGGAGCAAGTCGAAAAACCGGTCGATGGTGATTTCCTGCTGCACATCGCCGCCGGGGGCCGAATAGAAAAACATCCAAATCCCGAAAAGCAGGATGGACAGGATAAACCACGTGCCGAAGTTCCGGCCGTTTTTCGGCGATTTGTTGTTGGCGGGTTTGTCGGGGCCGCCTTTTTGTTTATGTTGATTATTGTTGTTCATTATTGTTCGATTTTTTGGATGGGTGCATCGGCCCAAAGTCCTTCGATATCGTAATACTCACGCACCGGTTGTTGGAAAACGTGAACAATCACATCGCCGTAGTCCAGCAAAATCCATTGGGCGTTTTCTTCGCCTTCCACGCCTGCGGGGCGTATTTTCAGTGCTTTGGACACCTGGCGTTCGATATGGTCGGCAATGGCTTTCACTTGGATATGGGTTGTAGCATCGGCGATGACAAAGAAGTCGGCAATGGTATGATCAAATCCTTGAAGGTCAATCACGGTAATATCATTCCCTTTCTTTTCGGCAATGCTCGCAACGATACGTTCTATCAGTTTGTTTTCCAAGCTCGGGCTTTTAGTTTTTACCATACATTACAAAATTACGAATTAATTTTAGTTCGTCGCAAAAACCATACCTATGCCGAAATGGCAGTTGGCGTCGTGGGGTTTTAAAAAAACCGCCTGCTGGGCAGGCGGTTTCGAATACGGTTTGTTAAGGTGTTTTCCGCTTAGCCGAGTGCTACGCGCTTGAAGCCGGTTACTTTCAGTTCGGGGTCAAGCGATTTGACGTAGTCGGCAACGGATTTTTTGTTGTCTTTGATAAACGCTTGATTTACCAAAGTGTTTTCTTTGAAGAATTTTTTGAGCTTGCCTTGCGCGATTTTGTCGAGCATGTTTTCGGGCTTGCCTTCGTTGCGCAGTTGTTCTTTGGCAATTTCCAATTCCTTGTCGATCACCGCTTGGGGGACGCTTTGTTCGTCCAGGGCAACGGGGCTCATGGCGGCCACTTGCATAGCCACGTCGTGGGCCACTTCTTCGATGCCCGGAATGTTTTTGCTCAGTCCCACCAGGGTGCCGATTTTTTTGTTGGAATGGATATAGGAGCCCAAATAAGGTGCTTCGAGCACTTCGAATCCGCCGATTTCGATTTTTTCGCCGATTACGCCGGTTTGTTCGGTCAATTTGTCGGCTACCGAAACCTTGTCGTCGAAGGGGGCTTGAAGGAATTCATCTTTGGAATTGTAGTTCAAGGCCACTTTTCCGAAGTCTTCGGCCAATTGGATAAAATCGGCGTTTTTGGCCACGAAATCGGTTTCGCAGTTGAGCGAAATCAGTACGCCGCGGGTTTTGTCGGCGTTCAGCGTAGCCACAACCACGCCTTCGGAGCTTTCGCGGTCGGCGCGTTTGGCGGCCACTTTTTGACCTTTTTTGCGAAGAATTTCGATGGCTTTTTCAAAATCGCCTTCGGCTTCGACCAGTGCGTTTTTGCAATCCATCATTCCGGCACCGGTCATTTTGCGCAATTTATTGACATCTGCGGCAGTAATCTTTACCATAGGTTTGAGATTTAGGTTAGGGGGTTAAGTTTATTCGGATTTTTCTTCTTTGGCTTCGGATTCGGCAGCGGCTTTTTCCGCTTTGGCTTCGGCTTCTTTTTTCTTGGCCGCTTCCTTTTCCTGCTTGTTGCGTTCCTTGATCAATTGGCGTTCTTCGAGCCCTTCGGCGATGGCCGCGGTCAGGTAGTCCAGTATCAGTTCAATGGACTTGGAAGCATCGTCGTTGGCCGGAACGGGGTAATTGATCGGACGCGGGTCGGTGTTGGTGTCCACCAGGGCCACAATGGGGATGCCCAGTTTGTTGGCTTCCTTCACGGCCACGTGTTCCTTATTGATGTCCACCACGATCATGGCGCCGGGCAAGCGGGTCATGTCCTTGATGGAACCCAGGTTTTTTTCCAATTTGGCCCGTTGACGGTCCAGGTGGAGTTTTTCCTTTTTGGACAGCGTTTCATAAGTTCCGTCCTTTTTCATTTTGTCGATTTGGTCCATCTTTTTGATGGCCTTGCGGATGGTAACGAAGTTGGTCAGCATGCCGCCGGGCCAACGTTCGGCGATGTAGGGCATTTTGACGCTTCGGGCTTTTTCGGCCAAAATGTCTTTGGCTTGTTTTTTGGTGGATACAAACAAGATTTTCCGACCGTTTAATGCCCTTTGTTTGAGGAATTTCTGTGCCGCTTCCAGTTTGGCAATGGTCTTGTAGAGGTTGATGATGTGAATTTTGTTTTTGGCACCATAGATATACGGAGCCATGTTGGGGTTCCATTTGCGGGTCAGGTGACCGAAATGAACTCCGGCGTCGAGCAATTCGTTGATTTCGGGTTTTTTCATGATTTTACATTTAGTTTACGTTCCTTCGTATAGCAACACGTTCCCGACGTGTTTGGATGCTAAACTAAACAGAACAGGTTGATATTAACGTTTGGAGAATTGGAATTTCTTACGTGCTTTGGGTCGTCCGTATTTTTTACGTTCCACCATACGCGGGTCGCGCGTAAGGAGTTTGGCGGGTTTGAGTTGGGCCCGGAATTCGGGGTCCACTTCCAGCAGTGCGCGTGCGATGGCCAAGCGGATAGCACCTGCCTGACCGGTCAGTCCGCCGCCTTTGACGTTCACTTTTACATCGTATTTGCCCATGGTGTCGGTTACCTGAAAGGGTTTCATGATGTCTTGGCGATGGGTCAATACGGGGAAATAATCTTCGAAGGCGCGACCGTTTACGGTAATTTCACCGGAACCTTCTTTCATAAAAATACGGGCTACCGATGTTTTTCGTCGTCCGATGGTATGAATGGTATCCATAGGGTTTATTTAAAGTTGTTGAGGTCGAAGGGTTGAGGGTCTTGGGCTTGGTGTTTGTGTTCGGGACCTGCATACACGTGCAGGTTTTTGAACAGTTTACGTCCCAAGCGGTTTTTGGGCAGCATGCCTTTGACGGCCTTTTCGATCAGGCGTTCGGGGTGTTTTTTCCACAGGTCGATGGCCGAAATGCTACGGCGACCGCCGGGATAGCCCGTGTGCCAAACGTATTCTTTGTCTTCCCACTTGTTGCCCGTAAGGCGGATTTTTTCGGCGTTGATGATCACCACGTGATCGCCGCAATCCACGTGCGGGGTAAAGTAGGGTTTGTGTTTTCCGCGGATGAGCTTGGCCACTTTGGAGGCCAGGCGTCCGAGGGCTTGTCCTTCGGCATCAATCAGCAGCCAGTCCTTTTGGACGGTGTTTTTGTTGGCCGATCGGGTTTTGTAACTTGTTGTATCCACGTGTTTTGATTTTCGTTCATTATTGGCGTGCAAATATAAAACATTTTTCGCAAAGAACGAGCCGTATTTTTTTTCTTGTTTTCGGGGTGGGATTTTGCCGTTCCCCACATGGTAAATGAATGTGCGGAGCGGGCTTCGCGAGCCCTACGGTCTCGCTTCGCGGCTACGGGAACCTACGGCTTCCGGGGGCCAAGCCGAGGGCCGCGCCTTGTTTCCCTTCGCCCTTCGCAAGCCGGCGCGCCTTGCAAGCGGCGGCGCTTGTCTTGCTTCGGATGCTCCGGCAGCCCTGCGGTCTGCCTGCGCCGGCCGCGTCAGCCCTTCGGTCTGCCGCGGGCTCCACGAGCCCTTCGGTCTCGTTCCGCTACAATTTTTATTGATGTATCCGCGCGATTTATCCCGCGCGGAAAAGGCCGGCGGCTGAATGCTGCGAACGCAGTGAGCAGTGTATCGAAGCCCCGGCCGGTTAACACGTTCGCTTCAATAAAAATCAACTCAAAACTCAAAACTAAAAACTCAAAACTAGATTTGCGCCAGGGATGGGAGCGGTTATGTGCGGGCGGCGCGCCGTAGGCCTGCCGTGGCGGCGGGGCGACCAGTGGGGAGCCACGTCCGCCACGCTCGCAGGGCAAGAGCGGGCCGCCCGTGCATTTGAGCGGACAGCCCGGCGGGCGCCGCGTGATTGCGCCGCGGGGCAAACGAAAGTGAAGCAACGCGGCTTGCAAGAACGTGTGCGCCCGGGCGCCCTGAAAATGAAAAATACCCGGATAAGCCCTGCAAAATCTTTTCGTAACTTTGCACGGAAAATTATGCGGAAATGATTTGGCAACATAAAAATTTTAAGCTGGCCGTTGCGCTCATCCTTTTGGCACTGGCCGTGTGGCAGTTTACCGAAAACAACATCGGCAACGGCATTTTCCTGCTGGTGCTGATGCTGCTGGTGCTGTTCCTGTATGTGCGTAACGAGTATTTGCTGGCGGCCTTTTTCAAGTTGCGCAAAGAGGACACCGAAGGTGCCGAACGTATCCTGATGAAAATCAAAAATCCCGAACAGGCGCTGATCAAGCCGCAGCAGGCCTACTATAACCTTTTGCTGGGGATGATTTATTCGCGCAAAAACATCAACCGGGCCGAAAAATTCCTGCGCAAAGCCCTGAACCTGGGACTTATACTCAAACAAGACCAGGCCCTGGCCAAAATGTCGCTGGCCGGCATTATGATTGCCAAACGCAAAAAACGCGACGCTACGCGCCTGCTCAACGAAGCCAAAAAATTGGACAAAAAAGGCGTGTTGAACGAACAATTGCGTATGATGCGCCAACAACTCAAACGTATTTGACACCGCACCGATGCTTTGGCAGGGCTTACTTCATACGGCCGTTGGCTTCCTGATGGCCTTTCTGGGCTTGGCGGCGCCGGGCTTGCTCACCATGACCACGCTCAAAGTGGGCGTGGAACGCGGGTGCAAGGAAGGGCGTAAATTTGCTTTCGGCGTGATATTTCCCATTATCATCCAGGCACATATCGCCCTGCTGGGTGCCCATTATTTGTTGCAAAACAAGGTGATTTTGGTGCGTTTGTCGCAAATGGCCATTTTGCTTTTCGTGCTTTTGGCCTGGTTGTTTTTCCGACAGGCGCGCAAGGGTTATTCCGAGAGCAAAATATCGCGGTTCAACATCCGCAATTCGGTGTATTACGGGATTTTTATTTCGCTCATCAATCCCTTGGGCATTCCGTTTTACCTTACATACAGTTCGCTTTTGGAATATTACGGGGTTATTCGGTTCGAGCAACCCTACATCAGCTTGTTCGTATTGGGCGCATCCTTGGGAGCTTATTCCATATTGGCCTTGTATGCCACCTATGCACGGCGCATCATCGGGCGGATAAGTTTCGTTTCGCGTAATTTTTACTACATCCTGAGTTTTGTGTCGGGCTTTTTGGCCCTGATGTCGATTGTGGGTAATATTATCAAACACCATTCGGACAAGGTATGATCGCTTCGCCGCAAAATCCGCGGGTCAAATACGTAGCCCGATTGATGCACAAGCGTAAATTCCGCGAGCATGAAGGACGTTTTGCGGCCGAAGGGAGGCGCGAACTGCTGCGTGCTTTGGCCGGAGGCATTTGTCCCGAACTTGTTTTGGTGTGCGACGAAATTGCACCCGCTACCGAAATCATTGAAGCGGTCAATCGGCAATGTCCGCGGGCCGAAATCGAGCGGGTCGGTGCCAAGGTTTACGAGCGCTTGGCTTATCGCGGCGGAACCGAGGGCGTGATTTTTACCGCCCCCCAAGCCGACCACCGGCCGCAATGGGAAAAACTGCCTGCCCGTCCTTTGCTCCTTTTGGCCGAAGGCATCCAAAAGCCCGGCAACCTGGGCGCCATATTGCGCACCACCGATGCCGTGGGCGCCGATGCTTGCGTGTTCGTGAACCCGCAGACCGATTTGTATAATCCCAACGTGATACGCGCATCCTTGGGCACTTTGTTCGACCAACGCGTATGGCTGTGCGACACGGCCGGACTGGCCCGGGCCAAGGCCCGCCACCATTGGACACTCTATGCGGCCACCTTGCAAAACAGCCGGATTTATTGGCGCGAGGATTTCCGGGGCGGAAGCATATTGGCCGTAGGCAGTGAGGCCCAAGGGCTGAGCGAAGAAATACGTCGCCTGGCCGACCGGCATATTTACATTCCGATGCACGGCATAGCCGATTCGCTCAATGTGTCGGTTTCGGCGGCGGTGTTGTTATACGAGGCCTTGCGGCAAAGGAGTGGGGGGTGAAAAATAATTTTCCAGCAAAAAAATCCCGCCTTCGAATAAAGGCGGGATGATTTTTCCTGCTTGTTGTCCGGTTCAAATATTGACTTTTCCCACCATTTTTTCGGGGCGGACGTAGCGGTCGAATTCTTCTTCGGTCAGATAGCCCAGGGCCAAGGCGGCCTGTTTGAGCGAGGTGTTTTCCTTGTAGGCCTTTTTGGCGATTTCGGCGGCTTTTTCGTAGCCGATTACCGGATTAAGGGCCGTAACAAGCATTAGGGAATTGTCCACCAACTGCTTGATGCGTTTGGTATTGGGCCGGATGCCCACCACCAGTTTGTCGGTAAACGACACGGCGGCGTCGGCCAATAAATCGGCCGATTGCAGGGCATTGTAAATCATCATGGGTTTGAACACGTTGAGTTCGAACTGCCCTTGCATACCGCCTACGCTGATGGCTACATCGTTGCCCATCACTTGGGCGGCCACCATGGTCAGGGCTTCCACCTGCGTGGGATTGACCTTACCGGGCATAATGGAACTGCCGGGTTCGTTGGCCGGAATAATGATTTCGCCGATACCCGAACGCGGGCCCGAGGCCAACATGCGGATGTCGTTGGCTATTTTGTTCAGCGAAACGGCGATTTGTTTCAAGGCGCCGTGGGTTTCCACTATGGCATCGTGGGCGGCCAGGGCTTCGAATTTGTTTTCGGCCGTGCGGAAGGGCAGGCCCGTAAACCGGGCAATGTAGTCGGCCACTTTTTCGGGATAACCTTTGGGCGTGTTGATACCCGTGCCCACAGCCGTACCGCCCAAGGCCAATTCGCTCAGGTGAGCCAGCGTGTTTTTCAGGGCGCGGATGCCGTGGTCGATTTGCGACACATAGCCCGAAAATTCCTGACCCAGCGTCAAGGGTGTGGCGTCCATAAAGTGCGTGCGGCCTATTTTGACAATATCCTTGAATTCCACGGCTTTGTCGTGCAGCGCATCGCGCAGTTTTTCGAGGGCGGGAATGGTTTTTTCCACAATCTTTTTGTAAAGCGCAATGTGCATGGCCGTAGGGAAGGTGTCGTTGGACGATTGGGATTTGTTTACATCGTCGTTCGGGTGGAGCAGTCGTTTGCCTTCGCCCAGTTTGTGCCCTTGGAGCACATGGGCGCGGTTGGCGATGACTTCGTTTACGTTCATATTGGTTTGTGTACCCGAGCCGGTTTGCCAAATCACCAGCGGAAAGTGGTCATAGAGTTTTCCTTCCAGGATTTCGTCGGCCACGCGGGCGATCAGGTCGCGTTTTTCACGCGGCAAAACGCCCAGTTCGTGGTTGGCATAGGCGGCGGCTTTTTTGAGCACGGCAAAGGCGTCGATAATTTCGCGCGGCATGGATGCCGGCGGTCCGATGCGGAAGTTTTGACGCGAACGTTCGGTTTGGGCGCCCCAATATTTGTCCGCCGGCACGCGGACTTCGCCCAATGTATCGTGTTCGATGCGATAGTTCATGATATTGGAATTTTTAGGTTTCATACACAAAGTTAGCATTCCGCGAGGCGAATGAAAATGTATATTGTCAATTTTTTCGAAGGGCGGGAATAATTTACGCCGATTTATTTTTGGGCGCCTCCCGTACATTGCTTGCGCGATGTCGGGACCGGGCTGTCCGCTCAAATGCACAGGCGGCCCGCTCTTGCCCTGTGGGCGTGGCGGGCGTGGCTCCCTTCGGTCGCCCCGCCGCCACGGCAGGCCTACGGCACGCCGCCCGCGCATAACCGCTCCCATCCCTGGCGCAACGTAGGTCGCTGAGTGATTTTTGCGTAGCAAAAATTGTATCGAAGCGACCGTATTGACCGGCCGGGGCTTCGATACACTGCTCACTGCATTCGCAGCACTCAGCCGCCGGCCTTTTCCCGCGCGATGAATCGCTTTTCCCGCGCGATAAATCGCGCGGCTACATTGGGGCACCCCACATGGATTGAAAAATCAGGGTTGGTGATTATTCCACTACCGTAAACATTATAGCGGAGCGAGACCAAAGGACTCGCGTAGCCCGCGGCAGACCGTAGGGCTGACGCGGTAGCGAAAGCAGACCGCAGGGCTGCCGGAGCCGCCGAGGAAACCGAAGGGTTCCGAGGCATGCAAGGAGACCGTCAGGGCTCCGCAGCACGCGTAGGGAGACGCCGCCCGAGCGAAGGCGAAGGGCGGCCGGCTCCCGAAGCTGCGAAGCGAGACCGAAGGGCTCGTGAAGCCGCGTAGTGAGACAACGCCCGCACCCGGCCTTGCGCGCCGCAGGCGGTTGGCTCACGGAGCGCTTAAATAATAATGATACCTAATCCAACTCCATCCCTCCGATGGCCTCCTTGATTTTTTTGACGGCCAAATGGTAATGGGCTTTTAAAGCTCGGTATCAAGTAATTGATCCTTAGCAATATGAACTAAGAAATCATTCCAAGTCAATATTTTGTTCCGCCGATTTGTTTCAATATCAGTAAATCCTTATCTCCCGTAACAAGGTAGTCCGCTTTGCTTTCAACGGCTAATCCCAATAAAAAACTATCTTTCGGGTCCCGGCATTTGTTGATTTCGGTATTAACCTTAATGAGTTGACCATAAGTATCAAATACGTCCAATAGGTCGAGAATGTCAGCATCGTCAAAAAACTTTTTAAACTTGGGACGTTTGGCTACGCTGATAAATTCTTCGATAAGCGCCTCGGAAAAGATTAAACGGATTTTACCGGATAGTATCCATTCATCAAGCACCGCATAATTGTCTGTTATCAAATAGCTTATCCACAAATTGGTGTCGAGAATGACTTTTTTACTTTTCATAACGGGATTTCCTTACGGCCTCCACTTCACGGGTTATTTCATCCATTGACGGAGTCGAATCGGATTTGGACCGCAATCGTTTCAAAATATCCCTGAATTGGGATTCGGAATCGGAATCGGAACGGGCAATGCTGATTTTAATTAATTTTAAATCTTCCAAATCCTTTAAAAGCGATTTGGCCTTTGGATTCAATATTTTAATTTTTAGTATTTCCATGATCCGGATTCTTTACTTCAAAGATACAAAAAATGTAATGAAGGATTTACTGTTTTCAATGCAAATAATTGTGGATTAACGGATTTCAGAAATAACAACCATCCCTTCTACGGGAACAGTTTCCAAATCCCCGTTAAAAATCAAGCGAACTATTATTCCAACTCCATCCCTCCGATGGCTTCCTTGATTTTTTTGACGGCCAAATGGTAATGCGTTTTTAAGGCGCCTTCCGACAAATCCAGCATTCCGGCCATTTCCTTGAACTTATAGCCGCCGAAATATTTCAGGCGGAAAACCTCTTGCTGACGTGGCGGCAAGGTGAGCAAAATTTGTTCGAGCCGGAAAAGAATATCGTCGCCGTTGTACCAAGGGTCGGCACGCATATTTTCCAGCAGCCGGCGGTGCAGTTCGGGGTCGTCCACGCGGCTGCTTTGGTATTTGCGCCGCAGGAACTGCAAGGCCTCGTTTACGGCAATGCGATACATCCAGGTAAAAAGTCCGCTTTGGCCACGGAATTTATCCCAGTTCAGGTGGATTTTGAGCAGGGTTTCTTGCAACACGTCGTCGGTGTCGGCGTGGGTTTTGACAATGGGCCGGATTACGGCATAGAGTTGCTCACCGTAGTGGCGCACCAGGGCCGACATACGGCGGCCGGGGTCTTTTTCTTCCAAAATCCGCCTTTCGGTGTCGTTCATACAACTTCTTGTAATGCTTGGATGCCAACTGTGGCGCAAAGTTTAACGGCCGTCCCATTGGCCCAGGTCGCGTTTGATTTTGCGCACCAGGTCGTCGTAGTCTTTGTAGGGCACGAAACGGCCGTTGCGGATGTAGGAAATTTTGCCCGTTTCCTCCGACACCACCAAGGCCAGGGCATCGGTATTTTTGGTAATACTCACCGCCGCCAGGTGGCGCAGGCCGTATTCCTTGGGCAACTTGATTTCGGGCGAAATGGGCAATACCACGCGCGTGGCGGTGATTTTGTTGCCTTCCACCACAATGGCGCCGTCGTGGAGCGGACTGTTTTTGTAGAAAATACTTTCCACGATGGGCTCGTTAACGGCAATATCCATTTTGTCGCCCGTGTTTTTGATAAAATCCAAATTCTGATTGCGTTTGATCAAAATCAAGGCGCCCATTTGACGGATGCTCAGGTTTTTGGCCGCATTGACCAGGGCTTCCACATTGGTCCGGCTGCCGTGGGTGCGCGAAAACAAGCCCAAATCCTGAAACATACTCGACGGATTGAATTTCTTGGAGCCCAACATGAGCAAAAACTGCCGGATTTCCTGCTGAAATACAATCAAAAGGGCAATCACACCCAGCCCCAAAAATTTACCCAACACTTCCGAAAGCAAGGGCATCCGGGCCCATTGGGTAACTTTCCATATCAAATAAATAATGGCAATGCCGGCAAAAATATTGATGGCCGCCGTGCCTTTGAGCAGTTTGTAAAAATAATACAGCAACAGTCCGAACAACACAATGTCCAGGATGTCCAAAAACCGTATGTGCAGCAGGTCGATCATCGTTGCACTTCTGCGGGATTATACCAAAACATTTTGTCCGATGTGCGAAACATAATGCTGTCCAAGCCGCGGACGGCACCCAGCAGGTTGTTGAAGGTGCCGTAGTCCACATTGTAGTCGGCATTGATAAACACCAACCGCGGCCGGCGGTCGGTTTTTTTTAAACTGTCCAAATAGGCCAAAAAGTCCTTTTTTCCGGCCGGAAAGGCAAATGCCAGACTATCGACCAGCAATTTGCCCGGCTGCAAATCCAGGTGCAAAACCGGCTTTCCGCCCGTGATTTTGGGATATTCACGCACATAATCGCGCGAAAAATAAAAGGGCGTTTCGATTTCCACATCGGTAAAATCGTCCAGGGCCAGCACGTTGCGGAGCGTGTCCACGTGGCTCAGATACATCCGCGCATCGGGATTGCTGTGGATGGATTTTTTATGCCGTTTTTGGTAGAGCGTTTGCAGTGGGACGATAATTTTTTTGAGCGGCAGGCGCCGGTCGATGTGTACCACCCAGTGCATAGCCGTAAACAATTGGTTTTTGTTGAGCCGCGCCACGGTATCCTTGCCGTGGATTTCAAAAAACACATAGGCCTGCGTAACGCTGTTAATGTCATGCGGGCCGGCGTTATCGTTTACCGGCAGCAGCATTTTGGGTTTATGACAACCTCCCAACACCATCAAGGCAAGCAACCAAACAAAGCTCTTGATTTTCATTGAACTGCGACTCGTGTATATGCAAAGATACGGCATTTGTTTATTTATTTTCAGGGCGCCTCCCCGCACATCGCGGAGCGATGTGCGGGGCCGGGCTGTCCGCTCAAATGCGGCTCGGCAAATGCCGGTTTTTTGCGCGGGCGCGCGGCACGCGCGCCCGCGCCCGCCCGTGCGTGGGGCTTCCTGCTGGTCGCCTCCACCGGGCGGAGAAAACTACGGCATTGCCTTCGCCGCATAACCGCTCCCATCCCTGGCGCGGATTATTAAGGGCTTGAAGTGATTTTCGCGCATTGAATCAATGCCTGCCAAATTATATGGATTTCTATTTGATCGACACAAAAAGGTATCAAAAGTCTATTGTATTACACACCGATAATTGTTCAAGTATGCTTCTTTTTTGATATCCAAAACCTATGATCTTTGTCCAAAAAAACTATATAAAACACGTTATCCTCCAAGTATCCCCCAATGCGTATTTTCCCACGAATTGATATCGATGCCCAATTAACTCCCGGCGAAATATGCCTCGGGGGTATAAAATCCGATTCCGGTGGAAAATCACCATAAATTTTTAAAATTCTCTGCTGTTCGGCTTCCGGAACACTATAATTACTCACTTGCCTCAAACGGGTCATTAACTCCGATAAAATCGATTCTTTTTCCCAATCTTCAAAAGATTGCCCTTGGTTGATATCAAAATCTTTCAAACTGAATACAATCGTTCTTTTAGGCTCTCCCGACCGAGGCGCCAGGTACTGCCTTTTCCTTTTCGGTTTAGCCATCGGTCAGAATTTTTGCAATACTTTCATCGATGCTGAAATAAGAAGTCGCACCGTATTTCCCGTTCAAATAATTCCTGGCAAAAGAAGAGGTGTTTCTAACCTTTTCGGTTTTAAAATCAGCTAATGAATATAAGTGCGAAACTCCAAATTGGTCTTTTTCAACAAACCAGATTTGATCACGTCTGAAAATATCTTTGTCCAATAAATTTACATCATGCGAAGTAAATATCAATTGTGCGGATTTATTATTGTATTTATGAAATAATTCAATAAGCCTTTTTGTTAATTGGGTGTGTAGTCTGGAATCCAATTCGTCCACTACAAGGATTTTACCGTTTAACAACGTGTCAAACCAAGGGCCGAGTAAATTGACAAACTTTTTGGTTCCTTCGGATTCTTGTGTATCAAAATCAAAAGGCACAGTATCCACCAGCAGATTATTTTTATCGTATTTTCTGTGCCATGTCGATATTTGAATTTTCTTGGAGTTATCTTTCAATTGCTGCAAAGCCGAAAAAAATTTTTTTAGTTTTTCGTCCTTCACATCTTTTATCACGTTGTCCATTTCGTCGACACTGAAATCCACTTCTTCGATAGAGATATTAGAAATTTCCAAATGTTTTAATAATAATGACAGCCATTTATTGAATTTGCTATCATTTTTTAGCTTTTGAATGGTGTACAAAC